>MGRR01000098.1:0-7747 GCA_001798265.1 Deltaproteobacteria bacterium RIFCSPHIGHO2_12_FULL_43_9 | reverse complement strand
GTCCCACAAAGAGGCATTTACATCGCAACAGGTTGCGCAGGCGCAGCATGTTTCGGGTGAGAGTGTAATTAAGGTTGTCGTAGTAAAACATGGTGACAAATTTGGTCTGCTAGCGCTTCCGGCAACCCATCGTGTTGAGCTCTCAAAATTAGAAAATATATTCACAGGTGAGCAGGTCAGGCTTGCCACGGAATATGAGCTCGGAAGCCTCTTTCCAGATTGTCAGATAGGCGCAATGCCGCCATTTGGTAATCTGTATAAACTTGAGACCTGGGCTGATGATTCTCTAAAAGGAAGTAAGGAGATTGTTTTTCAGTCCGGAGACCATTCAAGCACGATAAAAATGCAATACAAAGAGTGGGACAGGATTGTAGCACCCAAGCATGGAGACTTTTCTTTAAAGGCCTAATACTGTCATCCCGGCGAGAGCGTCATCCCGGCGAAAGCGTCATCCCAGCGAAAGCGTCATCCCGGCGAAAGCGTCATCCCAGCGAAAGCGTCATCCCGGCGAAAGCCGGGATCCATAAAGCGCGTACTGGATTCCGGCTTTCGCTGGAATGACAAAAAAGCGCGTACTGGATTCCGGCTTTCGCCGGAATGACAAAGAAGCGCGTACTGGATTCCGACTTTCGCCGGAATGACAAAAATAACCTGTTCTCCTCAATAATGACAAAAGTGACCTATTCTCCTCTGTCACCAAATGTGCTAAAAGCAGGCAGATATGAACATTCTGGTGGTTGGAAATGGGGGGAGGGAGCATGCCCTTGCCTGGAAGATAGCGAAATCCCCTTTATGTGCAAATCTCTTTTGTGCCCCCGGGAACGCGGGGACATCCTCTTTGGCGACCAATGTTCCAATCAAGGTGGATCAAATTGATGCCTTGGTCTCTTTTGCAAAAGATAATTTAATAGATTTAACGGTCGTTGGTCCTGAGCTTCCACTAACATTGGGGATTGTGGATAGGTTTAAGAGTGAGGGACTGGCCTGCTTTGGTCCAACTCTGCTTGCTTCAAGGCTTGAGGGGAGTAAGGCCTTTGCCAAGGATTTCATGAGGCGACTTTCAATTCCAACCGCTGGTTTTGATGTAATTGATTCAAGGGAAGAAGCCCAGTTTTTATTTCAAAAATATGGGCTTCCAATAGTTTTAAAAGAAGATGGTTTGGCGAGTGGCAAAGGGGTCTTTGTCTGCTTTTCAGAAAACGAATTTTATTCTGCCTTAGATAGACTATTTAGGTCAGGGAATTCTAAGAGAAATAAAAAGGTGGTAATTGAGGAGTGTTTGGTTGGTGAAGAGGTTTCGTATCTGGTGATTTGTGATGGGAAGGATTTTGTTCCTTTGGCGAGTTCCCAGGATCACAAGAGATTACTTGATGGTGACAGGGGGCCGAATACCGGTGGAATGGGGGCATATTCACCAGCGCCTGTTTTAACTAATAGAGTTGAAACTGCTATTCAAAATTCGGTTATTAAACCACTTTTAAGAGGGATGAGTGAAAAGGGATTCGAATTTAGAGGATTATTATACGTAGGCGTGATGATAACAAAGGATGGACCAAAGGTTTTGGAGTTTAATGTTCGTTTTGGTGATCCAGAGACTCAACCGATAATGGCAAGATTAAAAAGTGACATTGTTCCAATATTTATGAAGTCAGTTTCGGGTGATTTAAAAAATGTTTCTTTGGAGTGGGATAGTAGAGCTGCTGTTTGTGTTGTATTGGCATCCGAGGGCTATCCGGAGTTTCCTAAGAAGGGTGATAAAATTTTAGGATTAGATAGTGTTAAGGATGATGATGCAATTGTTTTTCATGCTGGGACAACAAAGAGTAATGGGTCAATTGCTGTGAATGGTGGAAGGGTGCTGGGTGTAACTGCTTTAGGGAGAGATTTAAGAAGTGCTATTTCGAAGGCATATAGCGTAGTGGATAAAATAGGGTGGAGAGGGAAGATTTTTAGAAGGGATATAGGGGAGAGGGGTCTTACGTTATGAAGAAGGTAATGGTGCTAATGGGGAGTAAATCGGATTTGCCGGCGATGGAAGATACGACGGGGTTATTGAGTGAGCTGGGAATCGGTTTTGATGTTCATATTGCCTCTGCCCACAGAACACCGGAGTATGTGCGTGAGCTGGTGTTGAGCGCCCCAGGCAGGGGGATAAAGGTTATAATTGCCGCCGCTGGTTATGCCGCGCATCTTGCGGGCGTTGTTGCCGCGCATACTAATCTTCCGGTTATCGGTGTGCCGCTTGATTCCTCATCTCTTCAGGGGTTCGATGCTCTTCTCTCTACGGCTCAAATGCCGGGGGGTGTTCCGGTTGCTTCTATGGGCATTGGAAGGGCGGGTGCCGTTAATGCCGCTTTATTTGCCGCGGAGATACTTGCTTTGTCCGACGAAAAATTGTCTAAAATGCTTGAGTCTTATCGGGAAGCACAGCGTAAAAGGGTATTGAGTGCGGATGAAGAACTTAAAAAGTAAAAAAATTACCTCGTTACAGGAACTTTCTCATCTAAAAAACACCTTAAATAATCATGGGGTGATCGGATATCCAACAGAGACAGTTTTTGGGATCGGTTGCGATCCATTCGATGATATTGCGCTTCAAAAAGTACTTACAATTAAGGGTAGGGATTTTAATAAGGGGCTTCTCGTACTGATCACAGAAAAAGCAACTGTTTCCAAATATGCCAAGGAGATACCACCTTATGCGCTTGAATTAATGGAAAAATATTGGCCCGGAGGCGTGACGTTTCTATTTAATGCGAGGGATGAACTGAGTCCTTTGCTGGTCGGGGATAAAAGATTGATTGGTTTAAGAATCAGCCCTCATCCTATTGCCTCATTTTTATCCTCAATGCTCCCCTTTGGAATTGTATCAACCAGTGCCAATAAATCTGGAGAAGTTACTTTAACATCCGCCAAAGAGGTACGAAGCGTCTTTGGATCAGCGATTGATGTTGTTGTTGATGGTAGTTGTGGGGGGGGTGTTGCTTCGTCAGTGGTTGATTGTTCCGGAGAGTATCCTATATTGATGCGTAAGGGTGAAGTTATTCCGGCGGGTGTCATTCCGGCGGAAGCCGGAATCTAAAGATCCCGACTTGCGTCGGGATGACAGAGCGTCGGGATGACAGAGAGGAACGGATTTAATGGCAGGCGTGCATCCATTTTTGGGTTTATTTTATAATCAGAAAATTGAGCCTGGGAAGGTTTTAGTCCCTCCTTACGATGTAATCAGTGAAACGGAGAGAAAGGCTTTCCTGAAAAAGGATCCACATAACTACGTGAGGCTTCTGCTTGGCGAGGGGGAGGATTGGTACTCAAAGGCGGCTGATATTTTCAGAAAATGGAGAAAGGATGGGACCTTTGTTCAGGATAAAGAGGAGAGTTTTTATGTCTCCGAGGAAGAATTTATATGTCCTAATACCGGTGAGAGAAAAATCAGGCGGGGTTTTTTTGCCGTTGTCGATCTCGAACCGATTGAAAAAAATATCGTAAGACCGCATGAGAAGACCCATCCGGGTCCCAAATTAGACCGATTAAAGCTATTAAAGGCGATAAAGGCCCACGTTGATCCAATATTCGCGATGCATGATCACAATGCAATTGTTAAAGATATTTTAGCTAAGGTTGTTAAAACAAAACCATTCAGGGAATTTAAGGATTACGCAGGGATAAAACACAAGCTTTGGAAACTATCCGATAAAAAAAGCTGTGACGCAATAACAGATGCCCTCAAAGGTAAACACCTCTATATAATTGATGGCCATCATCGATATGAAACAGCCCTCACATACGCGCAACGCCGGCATAAAGAAGAGGGTGATAACACGTTAAAACCATATGATCAGGTCTTAATGTGCCTGGTTTGCATGGGTGACCCCGGATTAATGTGTCTGCCTACACATCGTTTAATAACAAAATTTCCCAAACCCGTTGAAGATGTTTTAAGGAGGATCGAGATCCTTTTTGACATAAAAATAATAACACCCGGGGTACCGCCCCCGAAGAGTACTATTCAGTTCATTACCAAAGATAAGTCTTACGATGTAATCCTCCGGGACCCCGACCAGATTTTCTCCTGCACAGGTGCGGGTGGGAAGGCCCCACCATTCTATCACAGGCTCCCTGTAGTTCTTCTGCATCAGGTGATCTTAGAGGGGTTGTTGGGATTGGATGAGGTGGCCCAGAGGCATGTGATCAGATATGTTAAGGCTACTCCAATGACCCTGGCTGAGGCGACTAATCAGGTAAAACGGGGTGAGTTCGAAGCCCTGTTTATTCTGCCCCAAACAACCATCGAGCAGGTTAAGGAGGTAGGAGACATTCCTGATCTCTTTATGCCGCAGAAAAGCACGTTTTTTATACCAAAGATTTTATCAGGTCAGGTTCTATACCCATTCGATTAGATTCAGATAAATACCGTGGCATATCCTAAATAATGACCCAAAGCAGGTGCTAAAGTGCCAATTTATGCATTTTATGAATAAAACGAGGTAGACAAAGTCTACTAAATATAGTAGTGTTTATTAATGGGGCGTGCGAAGCGCGGAGGATATTTATTTGAATGGTGGATTGGAGATCATCCTCCAAAGCATGTTCATGTTTATAAGAATGGAAGAGAAATTGCCAAAGTCGAAATACCAAATTTGTTGGTCTTAAAAGGAAAGGTGAATAAGGCACTTATCAAGGCAATTGGAGAACTTATTAAGGAAGGTAAATTATGAGAAGCCCTACATTTAAAGCGGTCTTTTTTTCTAATAAAAAGAAACAGATTGAAGTTGTTTATACTTCTGGGAAAAAAATTACTATTCATTTTGGCTCTATCGGAATCAGGGATAGTATCAGACGAGTCTGGGTTGATTCGGAAACCAGAGGAAAAAGTATAGGGATTGAACTTGCAAACGGAGAGATTGATTTTATGCCATATGATCAACCTCTGGCAATTGCTAAAGATCCAGAATATTTACTTCAAGAGCATATCGAGCAAGTAATAGCCTTAATTAAAAACGCATTAAAAGAGCAAAAAATATCAAAAAGATATCTGGCGCAGCAATTGGAAACATCTGACAATCAAATACAAAGGCTTCTAAATCCAGATATTCTTAACAAGAATCTAAGTCAACTATATAAAATTGCATCTATTTTAGGTCTGGAGTTTGAGATGGAGCTTAAAAAAGCTGCCTAGATATATTCGATTAGAAATTAATACTCACTGAACCAAGCATTTTGTTACCTGCTCCCAACGCATCCATGTTGCCATTTATTGCGAAAACATCTTCAAGGTTTAAAAGCGTATTTTTAAAGATCTCTTTTTTAAAACCGGTATTAACATTCAGACTTCCTACCTCAATACCAACCCTGTGTTCCCATCCATTCCATAGAGCGGTTTTTAGATTTGCCTCACCCTTAATTAATGTTGTGTCGGCAACAACCATTACCTTGTTGTCTTTATCGTACATCAATATGAATTGCTTTTTATCCGCCAGTTGCCTGGTAAGATCATTTATATTTTTAAAAATAGTGCTGTTATCAGGTTTAACGGCCTCCGGAGGGACAGTAACCTGGTATCCCGAATAAGAACCAAGTGAAAAATCGTGTGTTTGAATCTCCCCGTGATTCAAAAGGAAGTCCCCATCTTCAATGCCTTGTCTGGCTGATACGTTTTTTGCGAAGGCAAAGATAGACAATTGAAGAACTAAAATTACACTCGATAAAACGGTGAATCCTATTTTCCTCATATGCAGCGCTTCTTTCTCTTCTCCCGTTTACTACGTATACTGCAAGCTGCAGACCCGATTTTAAAACGATATAACTGGCTGTAATTACACGTATTTTAACTTTGGGCCCGGAAAATATGTTGTAGAATAACGATACAGAATGACATTTTTTGTAAAATTGCGGCGGTCTTTGGGTCTTTCCCGAATTTAGTGGAACCTGACTATCGTCATCCTGAGCCGAAGGCGAAGGATCTCCTGCTAAATTGTGAAGAGATCCTTCGCCTTCGGCTCAGAGCCTGTCCTGAGCATCGAAGGAATGACGCTCAAGACACCGTTGTGTATCACGATTAACCTTCACTAAATAACGGAAAGAATCCGGTCTTTCCGGAATTTAGTGAAAAAAGGCTAGATTTTTACTTAATTGACTTAAAAATATTTAAAAGAAGGGTTGAAGTTGACTCCTATTTAAACTTTTCCCATGTGTGCCCGTAACCACCTTCTTCTATTGGGGTGAAGTAAAGTTCCATACTTTTTGGGGCGACACCATAGAAATCTACTAATAGTTGGCGAAAACGCTCTTCGTTAATCACACGTTTGTCAAAGGCATGTTTATACTGCGGAACGCGGGATTCTATTTCCGTCATTAATGTCTCTTGGGCACGATACCCCTTGTGCTCACGTTCTATTACAAATAAGTCACGCTGACGGCGAACATTCAAAAGTTCTTTCGTGATATTTTGTATTTTTTCATCTTCTTCATATTTTTCAAAATAACTTCTTGAAATATTTTCAGGAGTTGGTGCAGCGGTCGATGGCTCAGAGCCTGCAGGCAGTTCATAAAAGATTGTAGAATATTCCATTCTCTGTCCTGGATCTTCGATAGATCTTGAATATGCGTCCACTGCTGAGGTTAACATGCTCTCTTTCCCAGTTAAATTAGCCCACTTGCTCACTTCATCAGTTGATAGAGCGAGAGCGTGGACCCCTTCATGGATAAAAGTTGGTATAACAGCTCCTAATTCTTCTCCCCAATTTACGAAAATGGTTCTATCAAAGAAAAGTCCAGCAGTTGGACCTGAATCTTTCCCAAGTACATCCTGCGCTTCCTTGCTTTTAATGTCCTTAAAATCGACTCCCTTCGTTAAATATAAATCTAAAAATTCAGTTAGGAATTGTTTTCCTCTCTCAGTAAAACTTAAGAATAAAAATAAGTTGTCTGATGAAACGTCATTATTATCTTGAAGATTGAGTTTATATCCAACGCCTAATGCCTCCGCAGCTCTTCTTAACAAGTCAAGGGATTCTTCGCTTCCTCCCGTCGGAAGAGTTTTATCTTGAAAATATTTTCTGCAAGTACTCACATCAACGTCAGAAACTTTCCACAACACTTTCTCATAATTTTGGGGTGCAGGTGCAGGTGCAGGTGCTTCGAAGGGTTCTGTTTGAGGGGTTTGGGTTGTAGGCTTATTTGGAACCCATTCTAGGGCAGTTTGTGAATGGCCTAGGTGTTGACCAGGTGGCTTTATTAACCTGTCGTTTGCTTCCAAGTTGAGGCATGAGAAAAGACTTAGAATAAAGACTAGAATTAAGAACCGATTTTTATCTCTCATTTGTATTTCTTCTCTTCATACCTAGATCTAGAAGAGTGCAATACACATACCACAACACGAGAGAAAATAGCTAATGATTTTAGTGGGTTGCGTTGTCTAATTAATTGAATGGTAAATACCACATCATAAAGCGTCGACAGTTGTATAAATAATTGGGAGTGCAATCCGGCCCGAATCCTGCATAAATTCTGAAACCAGTTAAAATCATTCAGCTATTAAAATTTAAAAAGTGAATCGCAAATTCTAACTCGTCATCCCGGCTTTAGCGGTCATCCCGGTGAAAACCGGGATCTAGATCCCTGCTTTCGCAGGGATGACAGGGATGACATTTTCGCCGGGATGACATTTTCGCCGGGATGACATTTTCGCCGGGATGACATTTTCGCCGGGATGACATTTTGCAGTCATCCCCGTGAAAACGGGGAT
>MGRR01000097.1:6983-7114 GCA_001798265.1 Deltaproteobacteria bacterium RIFCSPHIGHO2_12_FULL_43_9 | reverse complement strand
TAACCGTGCCTGTGAAATCATTGGGTTTTTTGGATGAGGGGGGGTCCAAAATTGTACGGTTCGGTCGAAAATTGTACGGTTGTCATTGCGAGGAGGGTCGCATGGGATTCTTCACTATGTTCAGGACAGGC
>MGRR01000097.1:2842-6973 GCA_001798265.1 Deltaproteobacteria bacterium RIFCSPHIGHO2_12_FULL_43_9 | reverse complement strand
GAACAGCATGTGAACACGAAATATGTAGTGTTTGACACTACATATTATTCAGTATAATATGTAATTATGTTGAAGGAAATCATCTTTGATTGGGACCAGTGGAACCCTCAAAAAAATGAAGTTAAACATGGTGTGTCAAGGACGGAGGCAGAAAGTGTTTTTTTTGATGCCGGGTACAAACTTTTTCAGGACATTATACATTCATCGGCGTCTGAAAAGAGATATATTTTGTATGGTTTTAGCCTGGAGAATCGTATTTTAATGATTGGGTTTACGATTCGTGGGTCAAAAATAAGGATTATCACAGCACGTCCTGCTTCTAAAAAGGAAAGAGAAATATATGAAAAAGAGTAGACCGTTAAAACAACCAAAGAAAAAGATTACCGAGTATGATACCCAAGATACTACTTCGATGATTGATACTTCACGGCCACTTAGGTTTGAAGATCTTGGGGTAAGACTCCCTTCGGTTCCGTCAACCCAGGTAATTTCAATTCGTTTACCTTCTGAGCTGCTTAACGAAATCAAAGCGCTGGGATCTCAGCAAGACATTCCATATCAAGCCCTGATCAAGCTATTTCTTGCCCAGTCTTTGGTACAAACGAAGAAAAAACTAGAGAGATAAAGTAGGTCCGGCAGGAAGAGATATATGAATGTCCAATCCTTTCTTTAATTTTTCAGCCCAGATTCTGCCACTATGTAAGTCAACAATTCCCTTACATATTGCGAGGCTCAAACCTAACCCACGATGGTGGTGCATGATATCTTTTGAGAGAAAGGGGGTAAAAAGTGTCTCCAGCATCTCTTTTGGAATTCCTTGGCCAGAATCTTTAATGGAAATATTCACCGATGTTTCCTCTTCGGTAACATCAATTTCAATTTTACCACCATCACCTGCTGCCTCAATGGCATTATCTAGAATCTTTAAGAAAACCTTTTCCAGTTGGAGTTCATCGGCTAAAACAGAAATGGTAGGTAGTGTTGCGTCAATTTTTACCTTTTTATCATTTATCTTTTCTTTTAACTTCAGTATGGCACGCGTCATGATTGCGGAGATGTCTATTCTCTGAATGTTTAGTTTTAAATTTAGGGCTTCAAGATTTGTGTAATCTATAATATCAGAAACAATATCGCTGAGTCTTGAGGCAGCGTCGTGAATTAAGCCGTAAAACCTCTTTGCCTCAGCAGTGGTCTGCGCCAAACCCTGAATCAGACTCTCTGCATATACGAGGATTGTCGTAAGTGGTGTTCTTAGTTCATGGGAAACAAGGCCGAAGAATCTTGTCTTTGCTTCATCTAGTTCTTTTAATTTTGCGAAGGCAGCTTCTAATTCCAGATGCCCCTTTTTTACCGAGTCTCTGAGGTTGTAGGTCTCTACTCCCTGTGCAACTAATGCTTTTATCTCGTCTACATCCCATGGTTTTGAAATGTATCTATAAATTTCACCCCTGTTTATCGCATCGATTACAGATTGAATATCCGCGTAGCCGGTTAGAAGAACGCGGATTGTTTCAGGTTGAATCTCTTTTGCCCTTGCGAAAAATTGAACCCCTGTGAGCCCTGGCATTCTCTGGTCACAGATAACGAGGTGATAAGAGTTTTTCTCCAACAATGCTAGCCCATCGTCCGCGGACAGGGCTGTATCGACATCGTAATCGCGTCTAAACAGCCTCTTTAGCGCGTCTACGATGTTCTTCTCATCATCGATAATCAAAATTCTCGGTTTCATGCCCCCTCGTTATTACGAATCAGATCCCGGCCTTCGCCGGGATGACGTTGGCCGTCATTGCGAGCTTGTCGTCATTACGAGCTAATTTGTCATCCCGGCGAAAGCCGGGATCCAGATCCCCGTTTTCATGGGGATGACAAAGTCGTCATTGCGAGTACCCAGTCATCCCCGTGAAAACGGGGATCCAGATTCCCGCTTTCGCGGGAATGACATTACGTCATCCTGGGCGCTCTCGTCATCCTGAGCGAAGCGAAGGATCTTAGCGAATAAATCCTTCGCTTCGCTCAGGATGACGGTTTAGTCGCTGCCGCTCCCTCGGAATGACGCTTAAGCACAACCCCCCTTAATCTTTTCGGAATTTTAGGGGTTTAAGATTAAAAAAGGGGGATAATGCCAAGGTTCGTGAGATGTGTATAAAAGTTGGCATTGGAAAGATTGTCTAAAAATTTACACATTTTATAACTATTGAGATTTCAAGCACTTATTTTATCCCCACTTTTATGCTGCTGTGGTGCTCAAATTGCATCAATTTGATGTGATGGGAAGAGTGTTTCAAAACAAGCTTAGCCTTGGGGCTCTGTTTTTAGTGCTCCTTTGTGCCATTTCCTTTCCGCTTCATGGAGGTGAGGGGACTGAAATAGCCACGTGTGAGGTCGCGCCTAATAATGAAAGGGGAATTTTAGGCGATACGGTTGACTTTATGGGTAATGTCTTAGGAGGAACAGCGGATGTTGCCGGTAGCCTCTTTCTCGGTGATGAATTTAGTAAGGATGCCAAGTTGGGTGAGGGGGATACAGTATTCGACTTTGCATATATTTTTATGATTGCTGCATTGGCAAATTACAGAACACTGGGGAATCTTATCTTCATGTTTTCGTACAATTCTGCCCTGAATGACAGTTCAGATATTGCAAAAGATGTTATTCATGGAAAAGTGTCGCAGAAAAAATTGGATCAACGTCAAAAGTCGTTGGCCAAAGCGGAAAATACATATTTGCCTCTATGGAATTCTCAGGAGGTAAAATCGATTGCAGATTTTCTTGTTTATAAAGGTATCCCATGGCTAACAGATTCTTCGGTGCCAGTCCCACCATTGGAAACTTATTATAATGTTGACGAGGGCGATCAGTATATTGGGGTCAAGAGAAATCCTGCTGCTACTACTGGAGAAAAGAAAAGTGTAGGGGATAAAAAGCCTGCGTTTAGCCCGTACTAATGTAAGAAGTCATTATACCCAATTTTCAATTGTTAAATCCTTAATTCGTGAGAACTCTCTGACATTATTAGTAACCAAGACAAGTTCTAAAGCTAAAGCGTGTGCACCAATCATCATATCGAGGGAACCAATTACTTTTCCTCTTTTTTCCAGGTCTGCCCGAATTATTCCATACAATCTTGAAGCATCTGCATCGAATGGATAAACATTTATAGGCATTATAAATTCATTAAGTGCTTGTCGGTTACGATCCGGATAACGACTCTTTTCTACCCCATATTCCAGTTCCCCGAGCGTAATTGCTGAAATTCCAATATCATCAATGGAACAGGAGGTAATATGCTCAATTAGTTGAGGTGGCTCTTTTTTTATCAGATAAATACAAATATTGGTATCTAGTAAATACTTCATTTAAATTTTTATTTTTCTTTTCTGTATAGAGGGTTGTTTTCTTGAGGAGAGGTAATCAGAAGAGAACTTTTTTACACCTTCTATTAATGACTGCCAGGGATTGTCTTTTGGAATCAAAACCACTGCATTGCCAAATTGTTTAATATACACCTCGCTCCCCCGCATTCTAAATTCCTTGGGTAGTCTTACTGCCTGGCTTTGGCCATTTCGAAACAGCCTTGCTTTTTTCATATTGGCTCCAATAAAAGTATATACTATAGTATATACTTATTATTACCGGGAAGCAAATAAAATTACCCTGCTCATTTTAATGTATGTTTGTGCTAAAAATAAGAGCAATAATGTGATAGGTTGATTCTTTGTAATTAAGCTTGCTATCCATATGTAATGCATAATTCTGCAAAAATAACCCCAATGCTTCAACAGTACCTCCAGATAAAAGAGGAACATAAAGACTCTATTCTGTTTTACAGGATGGGTGATTTTTACGAGATGTTCTTTGAGGATGCTATTGAGGCATCAAAGATTCTAGATATTACCCTAACAAGTCGAAATAGGGATGATGAATTACCAATCCCGATGGCAGGTGTGCCGTTTCATTCCGCGGAGCCATATATACAGAAATTGTTGGCCGTGGGGCGGAGGGTTGCGATCTGTGAACAGGTTGAAGATCCTAAGCTTGCGAAGGGTGTTGTTAAGAGAGAGGTAGTAAGGGTTGTAACACCGGGGACGAATATTCTTGAGGATAGTAAAGCTGGAAGAACATTTTTGGCGG
>MGRR01000097.1:1977-2825 GCA_001798265.1 Deltaproteobacteria bacterium RIFCSPHIGHO2_12_FULL_43_9 | reverse complement strand
GGGATGACGTAAGCTCGCCTCGGGATGACGTAAGCTCGCCTCGGGATGACGTAAGCTCGCCTCGGGATGACGTAAGCTCGCCTCGGGATGACGTAAAGGGTCTGGCATATATTGATCTTTCTACTGGGCTTTTCCGGGTTACCGTACAGTCTAGAGAAAAAATTGAGCAGGAGCTCGATAGAATTATGCCAGCGGAGCTTTTGGTATTAAAAGGCGATAGTGGGATTAAGAATGCGGTGAATATTGAGTTAAATCTTGATCGCTTTTCCGCGGACACAGCAAAAAAATATTTAAGGGATCCTCTACCAGATAAAACATGGAGTATTGGATTACAGGCTGCCGGTGCTTTGGTCTCATATTTACTTGAGACGCAAAAAGATACACCAATAAATCATATTAATGGAATCGAATTTTATACTTCTGAAAATTCATTAATGCTCGATTCTACAACAATTAGAAATCTGGAAATATTTAAAACCCAGTACGACAATCTCGAATATGGATCCTTGTTTAATACAATAGATAAAACAGTTTCCAGGATAGGAAGCCGTTTATTGCATGATTATCTACTCTATCCTTCAAAAGATATCGACGAAATCAAACGTAGATTAAATTTAGTAGAACGATTTTTTAATAATGACAATCTTAGGGACTCATTGCGGGGGATTCTTGGTGCCGTTCGGGATATTGAGAGGCTGATCGGGCGCGTAACAATGGGGCTGTGTAACGCCCGTGATTTGCTTTCTCTAGGCTCTTCAATCTCTTGTTTGCCTATATTGCGAGAGAAACTTGAGGGGGATTCAGTATTAAAAGAGTTTACCGATAGATGGAACGATTTAGATAAAGTG
>MGRR01000097.1:0-1971 GCA_001798265.1 Deltaproteobacteria bacterium RIFCSPHIGHO2_12_FULL_43_9 | reverse complement strand
TTAATTAATAATGCAATTCATCCGGAACCACCTTTGACGATTCGGGAGGGTGGTATTATCCGAGAGGGTTATAATTCCGAATTGGATGAGTTGATATCTTTAAGCCGTGAAGGGAAGGGTTTTTTAAACGCTTTGGAGTCGAGAGAGCGTGCGAGAACAGGGATTCCTCTTAAGGTAAAGTTTAATAATGTATTTGGTTATTACATTGAGATTACAAATTCTCACCTAAGCAAGGTTCCATCTGACTATATTAGAAAGCAGACGCTTGTGAATGCGGAGAGGTTTATAACCCCTGAGTTGAAGGAGTATGAAGAGAGGGTATTGAATGCAGAGGAGAGAAGAAAGAGTCTTGAATATGATCTGTTTCAGGGGATAAGAGAGAATGTTTCAGGTGAGGGGAACGAAATCCAGAGAATGGCAAAGATTATTGCAAGGCTCGATGTTGTTTTGGCATTGGCGGAAACCGCGAGAAGAAACAAATACTGCAGGCCTGTTGTAAACAATGAAGATATTATCTCAATAAAGCAGGGACGACATCCTGTTATCGAAACAATGGGTTTAAAAGAAAAATTTATCGCGAATGATATCTATTTGGATGATAAAGATTCCCGAATGTTGATAATAACCGGTCCGAATATGGCTGGTAAATCGACGGTTATGCGTCAGGTTGCGTTGATTGTTTTGTTAGCCCAGATTGGCTCATTTGTCCCCGCCGAGGGGGCGACGATTGGTATTGTTGATCAGATATTTACCCGGGTCGGGGCTTCAGACCGGCTGAGTCAGGGTGAGAGTACATTTATGGTTGAAATGGTAGAGACCGCTAATATTCTTCGCAGAGCCACATCTAAATCCCTTATTATTCTGGATGAGATTGGAAGGGGAACCAGCACGTATGATGGTATCAGCATTGCCTGGTCTGTTGCTGAGATGATCGATGAGGAGATAGGGGCGAAAACATTATTTGCAACGCACTATCATGAGTTAACTGAATTGGCTCTCAAAAGGGATAAGATCAAAAACTTCCATGTCGCGGTTAAGGAGTGGAGAGGTGAGATTATCTTTCTTCGTCAGCTGGTTCCGGGGCCAAGCAGCAGGAGCTATGGAATAGATGTTGGAAGGCTTGCGGGGTTGCCGGATAAGATAATACGAAGGGCACGAGAGATTTTGAAGGAACTGGAGGCTTCAAAGGGGAGCGCAGAAGAGGTTATTAATCCAGATAAACAACTTACGCTCTTTAACACTGCCCACCCTGTTTTGGAATCAATTGGAAATTTGGATCTCTCAAAGATGACACCTATTGAGGCGCTTAATCGGTTGCATGAGTTGCAGGATAAGATTTAAGGTTTTTTTGAGAGTTCTTGGCGGTTCTTTCTGGCATTTGGTGGAAATTTTGTCATCAACGGGGTCATATTTCTGCAATATTTTTAGGAAATGCAGGTTCTTAAATTACCGTTTGACAGGGTAAGTTAATTTAATTATGAGATAGCCTATAGGTCGTAGTGTGTTCAGAAAAAAAGGGGTGTGCCATGAAAAGACTCTCATTGTTACTCTCTGTGTTTCTGCTTTCAATCCCAACATTTGCTGGAGCCGAGGTTGTCGAGCTGAGTGCCGGCATTAGTGTTGAGATTTGCCCTCCGTCGGGTGCTTGCTGGAGGGAAGAGTTAATGCCACGACAAAATATCGCGATAAAACTTGAGGAAATAGTGGGGATGGAAGGCACCTTTACGGGTGGTTGGAGTAATGTTGTTAAGAAGGGTGATTTTTCATTCAAGGGAAATATTTCGGTTACGAAGTCTGTATACCGTGAAGAGATGCCAGAACAGGTCACATATTTTGTTACTGGATGGTTCAAGGATGGGGCTGTCTTTCATAACATGACCCAACGCCTTGGTGATTTAAGTAACCTTGTGGATGAGTTCGAAACCGGTAGTGCCGTCTGGATAGAGGGCTCCTCCTATATCCAGACCTTTA
>MGRR01000096.1:4376-8347 GCA_001798265.1 Deltaproteobacteria bacterium RIFCSPHIGHO2_12_FULL_43_9 | reverse complement strand
GCTTGGGGCAACAACAAGTATATTCCCAAGTGACGAAGAGACGCAGAAATATCTAATCGCGCAGGGAAGGGGTGAGGCCTACAGACCACTAATGCCGGATATCGACGCTGATTATGATGAAGAGGTGGAGATCGATTTGTCCGATCTTGAGCCATTAATAGCAAAACCACACTCGCCAGATAATGTAGTAAAGATATCAGAGCTCGCAGGAACCAAGGTTGATCAGGTCTGTGTCGGCAGCTGCACCAATTCTTCTTATATGGTTTTAAAAGGTGTTGCCTCAATCCTGAAGGGGAGAACGGTTGCGCAAAACCTAAGTATGACGATTTCCCCGGGATCCAAACAGGTTTATGAAATGATTGCCAAAGATGGGGATTTGGCCTTTATGATTGGCGCGGGAGCCAGAATCCTTGAGTCCGCGTGCGGTCCATGTATAGGAATGGGTGCGGCACCGGCATCCAATGCTGTTTCAGTTCGTTCATTTAACAGAAATTTTCAGGGGCGATCCGGCAATCCAACCGCGAATGTATATCTCTGCAACCCATTTGCCGCTACGGCTATAGCAATCAAGGGTGAGATTTGTGATCCGAGGGATCTGGGTCTCGATTTTGACCTGCCGGATATGCCGGAAAAGTTTCTTATTAACGATAATATGCTTATTCCACCCCCGAAAGATTCATCAAAGATAGAAATCCGTAAGGGTCCAAATATTAAGGATGTTCCTCTCCCCGAGCTTCTAAGGGATTCCGTCAAGGGAGAGGTTTTAATAAAGCTTGGAGACAATATAACTACGGATGACATTATGCCCGCCGGTTCCACTGTTCTTCCCCTCAGATCGAATATTCCCGCGATATCAGAATATGTATTTTTCAACATCGACAATACATTTCCAAAAAGGGCAAAAGAGGTTGGTGGTGGAGTGATTGTCGGGGGTGATAACTATGGCCAGGGGTCATCCCGCGAGCACGCGGCACTTGCGCCAATGTATCTTGGTCTAAAATTCGTTCTGGCAAAATCGTTCGCAAGGATTCATAGATCCAACCTGGTTAACTATGGGCTTCTTCCGTTGGAGTTTATGAACAAGAAGGACTACGATTCGATAGATCAGGGGAATCTTCTGGAGATAGAGAGGGTTGAAGACTCGGTTAGATCAGGAAGGTTTGAGATCATTAATCGCTCCAAGGATAACACCCGGATTCCAGCGCGCGCGCAATTTACCGAAAGGGAGAAGACGGTTCTGCTGGCCGGGGGTCTATTAAGATATTCCCAGGAATTTCACAAAAATCCGAAACAGGCCAAAGTATAAGATGAAAAGGGTCACGTTACTTCCAGGCGATGGGATTGGGCCAGAAATTACCGACGCTACAATTAAGGTTCTTGAAGCAGCCGGGGTTAAGATTACATGGGATATCGTTCCTGGTGGAATGACCTCATTTAAAAAAACAGGCAATCCCCTGCCAGATGAGACAATCGAATCATTCAAAAAAAACAAGGTTCTTCTTAAAGGCCCACTTACAACCCCGGTTGGAGGGGGTTATAAATCGGTGAATGTATCCCTGAGGCAAAGATTCGATCTCTTTGTTAATGTCCGGCCAGCCATCTCCATTCCAGGTGTCAAATCAAATTTCAAGGATATCGATCTGCTTGTTATCAGGGAAAACACGGAGGATATTTACTCGGCAGACGAACGTTATACCGGTCCGGACAGATCCACCGCAGAGGCTACATTTAAGGTTACAAGGGCCGCTTCTGAAAGGATAGTGAGATATGCGTTTGAAGAAGCGGGGAGGAGAAAAAAGAAGAAATTAACCCTTGTGCATAAAGCAAATATTCTAAAATGCACCTCGGGCTTATTCCTTGAGGTCGGCGCAAAGGTTGCAAGGGAATTCCCGAAAATAAAGTACGAAGAAAAGATAGTCGACAATATGTGCATGCAACTGGTGATAAACCCGCATCAATTTGATGTTATCGTAACGACCAACCTTTTTGGCGACATACTCTCCGATCTTACCGCGGGGCTTGTTGGCGGACTTGGTGTCGCCCCGGGCGCAAATATCGGAAAGGGTTACGCGATGTTTGAGGCTGTTCATGGCACCGCGCCAGACATTGCCGGAAAAGGAGTAGCAAATCCCACTGCCCAGATTCTCGCTGCGTGCATGATGCTTGACTATATGGGTGAAACAAAAAATGGTGAAAGAATCCGGTCCGCGGTTAAATCCATAATATCAAAAGGAAAATCTGTCACAAAAGATCTTAGCGGCAGGGCTACTACAACACAATTTACTAAAGCAGTGATCGACGCTTTGGAATGAGATTTAAAAACTCCATGTTTATTTTAAAAGCTCCGATGGGGAGTGTGATAAAAAATCTTCCAATTCTTTTCCTGAATGACCAATGACAATTCCCGTAGCTTTATTGGCTTTACTCAAAAACATTTTTAATCCAGATGTTTTTCCCATTACAGAAGATTTAACCTCAATGGCTAGTATTTTTGAACCCATTCTAATTATATAATCGACCTCATGAATACCTTCCCGCCAATAAAATAATTCAAAACCCTCAACACGTGAATAATTTAGCAGATGGCTGCCAATGCACGACTCCAAATAGCGTCCCCAAACAGCGGGGTTATTTTGTGCGTCATCGAAACGATAACCCCCTAATGCCCCAATCAATGCTGTATTATGTACTAAAAATTTGGGGCTCGAGTTACGCAATCTAAATTTGCGAAACTCAAACTTTTGAAGTCCAGCTAGAACGTATGCCTGATTTAAAAGATCGAGATAGTGCGCGAGCGTTGTGGTATTACCCGCATCTTGTAAAAATCCAATCGCTTTTTGGAACGAGAGAATTTGACCCGAGTATTCACAACCAAGCTGAAAAAGGCGACGCAGTAAAGCGGGCTTATCCACACGTGTAAGTAGTAATATATCTTTGGAAATAACATTCTCAATGATTGAGTTCGTAATGTACGAGCGCCACCTCTCTTCATCTTTAATAAATTGAAGGGCTCCGGGATAACCACCAAAAAAAATGTATTCATTTATTGTTCCGGATGTTAGCTTTTTAAAATCGTTCCAAGATCCATGAGTTGCTGGGATAATCTCAAAACGACCTGCTAGGCTCTCTGAAAGGCCAGTTTGAATTTTTAGTGAAGAAGAGCCAGACAAAACCACCTTCAAACGTCTCTGACTAGAGACATCCTCATCCCATAATCTTTTGACAGTTTCTGACCAATTCGAGATCTTTTGAATCTCATCAAGTACTAGTAAAACATCGCTTTTTCCATCCTGTTCTTTTATTTGTCTGGCTTTACTCCAGTTTTGCTCAATCCATATCGGACCCTCGAGTTGTCTTTCATCCGCGCTACTCATGACACTTTTTCCGCTCTTCCATTTTGCAACAAGTGTAAGCAGGGATGTGGTTTTGCCCACCTGCCTTGGCCCAAGTAGAATTTGAATAAAAGGCTTTGGTTCTTGTAATCTAGCCTGCAGTTTAGCTGACCAGGGGTGGGCCAATTTGGTCCTGATTTCAAGCTGTTGCATATTTACTCACCATGTTGAGTAAAATAACTCAATATGGTGAGTAAATCAAGGTTTTTTTGGCCTTTTCACTGTTTTGTCAACATAATCGTGAAAAAACACTAAAAAATGGCCATTTTCACGTTTTTGGGCCTAGTAGAGCCTTTCATAAATTTTGCTCATATTTGTCATCCCGGCGAAAGCCGGGATCTAGCGCTAATCTTATGGATTCCGGCTGGAGCCTGTACTCCGTGAAAACGGGGTGCCGGAATGACAGAACTTTTGAGACAGTCTACTAAAGCAGTGATCGACGCTTTGGAATAAGCGTTAAAAACTCTTCCCTGGTTGCAGGGTTTCTTCTGAATGAGCCAAGCATTGAGCTTGTTACCACCTGTGACTTCTGTTTTTCAACCCCGCGCATCATCATGCAAAGATGTCTCGCTTCCATGA
>MGRR01000096.1:2130-4187 GCA_001798265.1 Deltaproteobacteria bacterium RIFCSPHIGHO2_12_FULL_43_9 | reverse complement strand
AAATGGCAAAAGATGATGTTCGCACAAGGAGTAGAATTCAATATCATTAATGACAACCATGTCATCTGTCTTTTCATTGAAAATCGCGCCGTTTAAAGTTGTCATCAGATCTGTCTTGTATCCAGAGGTGAGTTCTTGCAGCGCCTTCTCAACGCGTTCTGGCGTCTTTAATAGACCCTCACGTGATGGATCCTCACCTAGTTCTTTGAGGAGTGTTGTGATTAAATGTTGCATATTGGGGACAGACATCATTGTGAACGATTCCGTTCACAATGATGTCTGTCCCCAATATGACCAAGATATTCAAAAATGGAATTAGGGGATTCACTGAGCTTGATACTAAATAGTTCGCCGTATGGAATATTTTTTTCAAGCCTTTGCCAGAATGCGACGCAAAGATTTTCAGTTGTGGGGAGTCTATCCTCCAGCCACGGTACGTCTACGTTTAAATTTTTATGGTCTACTTGTTCAAATATCTCTCTATTTATTATCCTTTTCAGCTCTCTCACGTTTATGACCATACCGGTTTCAGGATTTACCCTCCCCCTGACAGTTATCTCAAGAGTGTATGTATGACCGTGACCATTAGGGTTGTTGCAGACCTCGAATATCTCTCTATTAACTGAATCGGAGAGTTTCGGATTGTGGAGCCTGTGGCTGGCACAAAAGGTCATCTTTTTGGTTACGTAGTGCATAACGGCAGGGATGGTAGTAAAAAAGTGGAAATGCTGTCAATTTGGGCTGTTATTGTTTTTATAATCCTTATTGGTAATCTGCAGATTATGCAATTTTGGTTTAATAGAAAAAAATCGAATGATTGTGTTACAATTCCAGGTGTCAGGAGTAATCCGCGTAACCTTCGTTAAATTTTAGTTGGATTATGGTGTTTGAAAGCCTTATACATGATTATGAGGCTCTGGGCTTGTCATTCTATAAATACAATGCTAATGTATTATTTGCTTCTATTTATACAATAGCATTGTATAAATAGAATATGCTACGGAGATAAAGGTGTATAAATGATTAGACGATTATTGCCTGTTCCAAAAAAATCTTTTCTATTGCTAGGCCCGCGAGGAACTGGAAAATCAACATGGCTGGAGAGCAATATTAAATATGATCTTTTTATAGATCTATTAAATTCGCAGCAATTCCTGAAACTTAGCCAAAATCCTTCTTCTATTATTGAGCTCACGTCGCATCTAAAACCGGGTTCATGGGTTGTCATAGATGAAATACAAAAAATACCTCTTTTACTTTCCGAGGTTCATTCCTTATATGAACGCAAGAGGTTAAATTTTGCGCTAACTGGATCAAGTGCTCGCAAGCTTAAGCGAGAAGGTGTTGATTTGTTGGCTGGGAGAGCTTTACAAAAATTTATGTATCCAATGGTTTTTAAGGAATATTTGAAAAACTATTCTATATCATATGCAATTGAATGGGGAAGCCTTCCACTTATTATTGATAATCCAGAGGTAAAAGTAGACACGCTTGCAACTTATGTTAATACATATTTAAAGGAAGAGCTTGTTTCTGAAGCTATAATTAGAAAACTTGATCCGTTTGTAAGATTTCTTCAAATTGCTGGTATATATAATGGTCAGATATTAAATATAGAAAACTTATCTCGAGAAGCTTCGGTGAAAAAAACCACAGCTGAGCATTATTTTCAGATTCTTGAAGATACACTTATTGCTTACAGGGTTCCAGCATTTCAGTCCGGAGCAAAAGTGAAAGAGACCAAACATCCTCGTTTTTATTTTTTTGATGCTGGAGTTGCAAGAGCCGCATCTGGACTACTTAGTGAATCCTTGGATAATCAATGGAGAGGATTTTCATTTGAAACATTAATATTAAACGAATTAAAGGCTTTTAATCATTATAATTCAAAATATTGTCAGATTTTTCATTATAATATTTCTGGAAGTTACAATATAGATTTTATCATAGAGACAAAAAAGAAAACGCTCTCTCACCCAGGAGAGGTTATTTGTCTGGAAGTAAAATTGTCCAAGAAGTGGAATAATGAATGGAACAAACCTCTGCTCGATTTCAAA
>MGRR01000096.1:0-2105 GCA_001798265.1 Deltaproteobacteria bacterium RIFCSPHIGHO2_12_FULL_43_9 | reverse complement strand
AATTAATTGGAGTCTACCTGGGAAAAGATAGGCTAAGCGTAAATGGTGTTTCAGTGTATCCGATAGAGACGTTTTTGAATGAGCTTTACGATGGGAAAATATTTTAAAAATTTAAATCAAAAATCATTATATTGAAATTGTGGAAATACAACCGTTAAATCCTTAGTGACAGCAGAGGCATGTTGGTGTATTGACCTGCCTTACTAAAACCGCATTGGCAGCAAAATCTCTCCTCTCCGAACATTTGTCATTTAATCTTTTTATACAGCCATATCATCGGACATTATTTAATCATAATTGACTGGATTTGGACCAGCCTTTGAGGGAGATGAAGAGGGCGTCTCGCTGTTTTTATCCTTGCCTTTCGTGGGAGGTGTTGTCTTTTGTTTCCCTTCTGGGGTTGTGTCACCACCTTCATTCTCAACTGTTTCTGTTGGTTCTGAATATATACAATAGATTTTATAATATTTTGTGTCACTTGTTGAAGCCAGCCATGCAACAAATAAATGCAACGGATTCCAGCCAGAAATGCTATGTCGGCAGTATTGGAAAGATAGAAGAGGTATTTCCTCGATTTTTTCCGTGCACGTGCCCCTATAGCCCGGCCTTGTATAGCATTCATAATGTGATGGGGGAGAGCCGCTTGTTGATTCGTCGCATTGCGGCTGGGCCCCCAAATTAAGCTCGCATCTGTTATCGCCTTGGGCAAACGCGTCAAGGCTCATAAAAAGTGAAAGTATTAGTATTATTGCCCTCATTTTCTCTCCCTAAAACATACCTGTGGCTATCCTATATTAAGTGGTGCAAATCATGGGCCGCGGATGTGCCTTGTAACTGGTCTGAATGACAGCAGAAATTGGACGTATTAAATTTTATACGGATTTTTAATGCCCATGATTTATACAATGTGGTTAAAGCCAGTTAAAACGGTCTATGGTTGGCAAAAGAGGAATGGTAATAAAAAAGTGGAAATGCTGTCAATTTAGGCGGTTATTGTTTTTATAACCCTTATTGATAATCTCCTGAATATGCCATTTTGGTTTAAAAGAAAGAAAAGTAAAACCGATTATTTCACGCCAGGTGTAAGAACCGATTTGGCCCCATCGCGCTGGAGATCTCACCATTTCGGTCTTCAAGAGAGCCGATGGAAGTCCCTTGGAAACAAAAAATTCTGGATTACCGGCGCGGGAACGGGTTACGGGCGCGCGATTTCTATAGCGCTTGCGTGCGCGAACGCGGAAATATTCCTGACCGGTAGGCGTGAGGAGAAACTTCGTCAAACGGTCAGTGAGATGAAAACGCTTGGTATTGTTGAGCCTCATTGTCACATTTTACACTGTGATATAACGGACGCGACCCAGGTCAGGGGAGCGGTGAAAAAGATAAATGAAGGAACAGATTCCCTTCATGGTCTTGTGCACTGTGCCGCGTTAGTAACAAAAAATCATAACAAACCGCTTCAGAATGAATCATTTGAAACATGGGAGAATTTAATAAGGACAAATGTAACGGCTCCCTGGTATTTAACCCGTGAAATTTTCCCGCATATGATTCGTGGCAATAGCGCAAGGGTTATTTTTTTCAGTTCAGGCGCCGGATGGGCGTCTACTCCCGGATTTGGTCCCTACAATGTATCAAAAGCGGCTTTAAATACACTTTCTGCTTCTTTGGCGGCAGAATTATTGGAAACATATCCGGGGCAGGATATTCAGATTAATGTACTTGAACCGGGAGAGGCGAGAACTGAGATGAATCAAGGTTCAGATATCAGCCCTTTTGCGGTTGCGAATATGACCCTTCTGCTTCTTTCTTCTCCGCCGAATGGTCCAAATGGGATGTTTTTCCACAGGGATGGTAGGGAGTTATGTTGGGGACAGACGTCTCAAAAGTTTTGATCGTATTCGTCGTCATTCCCAGGCTGAAAGCCGTGGGAATCTCAACGTTGAGATCCCGGCCCCCCACGCCTTCGGCTGGGGGCTTCGGCCACTTACTGGGGATGACGTTGAAAATACGCAAAACTTTTGAGACGCTCTAGTCTGTTCCCTGAGAAAGGATATTTACAATGGTCAAATCAGACAAATGGATTAGAAAAATGGCAAAAGAGA
>MGRR01000095.1 GCA_001798265.1 Deltaproteobacteria bacterium RIFCSPHIGHO2_12_FULL_43_9 | reverse complement strand
GAAAACTCCGGAACTCTCCGATAAGAGAATCGGTGAGCTCCAGTCTAAGGTAGATTCCGCCGCGGAGCAGAGCAATACGCGTGAGAGACTGGCCATGGCAGCGGAGCGTGAGGTTGTTGAGCTAAAGAAATGCCTTTTTATGAAGGATAAGGTTGGTGATGAGTACTACGGATTCATTGAGGGTGTTACGGAATTCGGTCTGTTTGTGGAGCTGGAAGATTGGTTTGTGGAAGGTTTGATTAAATTTTCGACCATCGAGGATGATGAGTACTCTTTTTTTGAGGAAGAATATCTGGTGCGAGGCAGAAGAACCAAAAGGGTTTTCAGATTAGGTGATCGGGTAAAGGTAAGGGTTGATGCGGTGAGGTTAGGTCAGCGTGAGATAGATTTTTCTCTTATCGAGGTTGAAGGGCGATAATGGATATCTTTCGTATTGGAACACAGATTCAGCAGACTGTAAAAAGCATGGGGCGCTTGCGCGTTATCGCAAATGTGATGCTTAAGTTCGGTTTCTCTGAACTGCTTCAACGCATGAGGCTTGGGAAATTTAATTTTCTGGAGAAAAGGGAGAGTAAGAGAATCGTTGAGTCGATGACCTTGCCTCAGAGAATAAGGGCCTGTTTTGAGGAACTTGGACCAACCTTTATAAAACTCGGACAACTTCTTAGTATTCGGCCTGACCTTGTGCCCCCCGAATTTGTTGAGGAATTTAAAAAGCTGCTGGACAGCGCCGCGCCGGTTCCAATAGCTGAGATAAAAAGGGTTCTTCAGGAGTCGTTTGGGGATTCAGCTGAGCACCTGTTTTTACAATTTGAAGAGACACCGCTTGCTTCCGCCTCCATTGCCCAGGTGCATGGTGCCCTTCTGCATGATGCAACAGAGGTTGTTGTCAAGATACAAAAGCCGGGGATTGATAAGATAATAAATACCGATCTCGCAATCCTTACGCAATTGGCTCAGCTTTTGGAGCGATATGTTCCATAGAGCAGGGTAATAAATCCCACCGGCATTGTCAGGGAATTTACGCGAAACCTAAACCAGGAATTAAATTTTACGGTAGAGTGTAATAATATCAGAAAAATCGCCCAAAATTTCAAGGCGGATGACCGTGTTATTATTCCGAAGGTCTATACGCATTTCTCCGGCAACAAGGTTTTAACAATGGAGAGGCTCCACGGGATTCCTTTCAGGGATAAAGGGGGCCTTCTCAGGGAGGGCGTGGATATTCACCAGATCTGCCAGCTGGCGGGGCAGGTCTTTTTTAAGATGATGTTTGTTCACGGTACTTTTCACAGCGATCCGCATAGCTCCAATCTGTTTGTCATGGATACAACAAAGCTTGGTCTTCTGGATTTTGGTTCAGTTGGCAGACTAAGCCAGAGAACGAGAGACGCGCTTGCTAATATCTTTCTTGGGTTGGCTTCGGAAGATTATGAAACGGTTGTGAATGAATATGTGGAATTAGGGACAGTGGTGGGAAAGGTGGATGTTGCGTCATTTACCAGAGATTGTAGGGAGATAATTGAGCCTAACTTTGGCGTCCCACTAAAAGACGTGAATATTGGAGCGCTAATCAGGGATCTGACGGTTGCCGCAAGTAAAAACAATATACGTGTCAGCCAGGATTTAATGCTCCTGACAAGGGCTCTGTTGGTTTTGGATGGGGTGGTCAGGGATTTAGACCCGGAGTTCGATCTTTTCAGTGAGATGGGAGAGTTTGTAAGAGAGCTTATCAAGTCACGCTACTCGCCTCAGCGACTGGCGAAAGATGTCCTATGGACACTCCAGGATGCCTCTCAACTGCTCAGGGCTCTTCCCAGGCAATTGAAACAGGTTCTATCAAGGCTCAGCAATGATGAATTAGGCTTTAAAATTGAAATAAATAATTTAGAAAAATTAAATATAAATACGATAAGAAGCAGGCATTTTTTGGCATTTTCTATCATGATTAGTGCCATAATTTTATCCAGCACATTTCTTGTTACTTCCAAGGTTGGTGACACCATTCTTGGTCTATCTGCTATTGGGGTATTTGGGTATATTGTGGGTGGAAGTCTTTTTCTCCTGTCGCTCCTCTTTTTCATCAGAAAATAGAAACAATATTAGAGCAGGGAGTTCTTAACAAACTCAGTGAAATAGAACTTCATTAGAGATTTTGGATCTACGCAGTGATCCCTGAAATACCAATGCGCTTCATTGAAGGGTCCGACGGTAGCCTTTAGTGCATCTCCATCTTTTGTCGACTCTTTTCCCCTGGCCTCTTCCAAAATTCCATTTCTAACAGTAAGGAAATTTATAGATATCTCGCCCGGTTTTCTTGCCGCGAATACAAGCTTCAGGCTATTTCTGAAGATCATAAAATCTGCTTCAGTACCCGTAATCTGGAAGACCTTGATAGAATTCTTCTCCCCCCTGTATGCGTTAAAGGTATTCGCCATCTCTTGCGTAATCTGCCGTAGCTCCCTCAGAAAATGCGATGTCTGCTCTTTTAAAATGGTTGTCTGGTCGAATGAGCCATATAGGTCAAACTCACCGCTATTCTCAACCCGGAGTTCATCTTTAGCCAGTTTCTCAATCCATTCATGGTTGGTCATAAGAAAAGTGTGAAAGATGTTTGTCGGAGTGTCAATTGGATTTGTCATTGAGCGCATAATCGTCATTGCGAGCGCCCATGTCATCCCGGCGTAAGCCGGGATCTCTCCCGTCATTGCGAGGAGGGGGATCCTTCACTTCGTTCAGGACAGGCTCCGCGATCTCGAGATCCTTCGCCTTCGGCTCAGGATGACGATGGCTTCGCCTCGGGATGACGAAAATGAGCCCCGTAGATGCCGTGTTTGAAGAATTTCTAGCACCATACCATAAGGTGGGTGCTCAGTATTACCGCTTTAGGCTTCCTTCTACTTATGGAAGGCTTGCACACCGCGGTAAGGGTTTGCCCCTAGTCTAAAGTTGTAGGCTAGAAATTCTTTTCGCCCACGAACAACACAGGGCCCTTATTTGAAGATTATCGTACGAAACGCCTATAATCAACCGTAATAGCATTGACCTATTATATATAGATCGTTATTCTGGGTGGGAGTTTCTTTAAAAACTTGAAGGATATCAAGTATGTCTTCTGTTATATTGCTTGCGGATGATAGCCTGACTATTCAAAAAGTGCTTCGTTTGGCGCTTGCCGACAGCCCGTACGATTTACATATTGTAGATAATGGCATGGATCTTTTGAAGAAGGTTCAGGAGGTGCAACCAAATCTAGTGTTGGCGGATGTGCGTTTGCCTGGCAAGGATGGTTATCAGGTTTGTGAAGAGATAAAGGCCAGAAAAAATATTCCGGTTATCCTTCTTTATGGAGCCTTTGAGAGTATAGATGAGAAGAAATTGAAGAGAGTTGGAGCGGAGGGGGCATTAAAAAAGCCTTTTGCCACCCAGGAACTTTTTAAGCTGATACGCCAGTTGATGAAGGGGCATCAATTATTTCAAAACAACGAAAAAACAGCTGGTTTACTTGAAGAGGTTAACATCGGTAATTCCGACCTTGAGGAGTTAATCCTGCGTGAGAGATCCGAGCCTGTCGAAAAAATGCCAATCGAAAAGAAGAAAGAGGATGTTGATCTTTCTTATCTGGATGAAGAATTAATTGTTCCATCACGGGATGACGCGGAACAAAAGAAGCAATCAGATAAAATTGAAGACACCATCTCTATCCCCACTATTACTACCGATGTGAAACAGAGTGATGCGGAGAGGGTTGTCCAAGAGATGGCAAGGGGGGTAATTGAAAAGATTGCGTGGGAGATTGTTCCCGAAATCGCTGAAAGGATTATTAAAGAAGAGATAAGGAAGTTGTTAGATGAGGTCGAATGAGTTCCTTAAGTATCGGATCGATAAAAAAATCATTAAAAACTGACTGGCTGGGAAGAGATCTTCAGGTTTTACGGACAACATCATCAACAAACAGTGATGCGGAAAGCCTGGGGCGAAAAGGGGGAAAACACGGTCTGATTGTTCTGGCCGATTCCCAGACCCGTGGGAGGGGGAGATTTCAGCGCGTCTGGTTTAGCCCACCCGATGTAAATTTATATTTTTCCATGCTCCTGTTTCCCGAAAAGAGTAGTTTTAAAATTCCGGAAATCACGTTGGTTGCGGCGGTTTCGCTTCATGAGGCCATTAAATCGGTAGTTCCTTCGGAAGAGATAGGGATTAAATGGCCGAACGATATTCTATGCAACGGGAAGAAGGTGGCAGGCATATTATCTGAATTTCACCAGCTCTCCGGTAGTAGGCCGTTTGTTGTCGTTGGAATCGGATTAAATGTTAACAGTAGACAATTCCCAGATGACCTTCAAAATATTGCAACCAGTCTGGCGATTGAGGGTGGCGAGGATTTACCACGCGAGGATCTTTTTTCGTCTATTTGTTACAGGTTTGAAAAGTGGTATGAGGAGTGGGACTTCAGCGGGCTTGAAAGCATCACGTCGTATTGGATCAAGAACTCAGGGATGATGGGAAAATCCGTAAAAGCGCAGGGAAACAAAGGGATTGTTTTGGGGCTTTCTGATTCCGGAGCCCTTTTAATGAAAGATATTTCCGGAGCTATAATAGAGGTTAACAGTGGAGAGATCGAGGTTATTGGCGATTGATATTGGCAATTCCCGGATTTCAATCGGGGTATTTGATGGGAATAAAAAGGTTGAAAGGATAGATCTTCCGGCATCTGTAAAAACGATTGATTCTCTGGTTGGTGAAACGAAAAAAGCAGACTTTTCTTTTGTGGCATCTGTTGTTCCGAAGCTCTCTGAATGTTTACTAAAGGTACTTAAAAACCCCAGATCACATTTTATTACGTATAAGGATATTCCCTTACAATATAAGAGGGTGAAGAATATAGAGAGGGTTGGAGTCGACAGATTAATCAACGGCTATTGTGCCTACTCCTCATGTCAAAGAGAGTCGATTGTTGTTGGCCTGGGAACGGCTACAATTGTCGATGGTGTTACGTCAAAGGGAGAATATCTTGGTGGAATGATTCTTCCCGGTATCGGGACGATGTTAAAGTCGCTTCATGAAAATACCGCGATGCTGCCCCATGTTTCGTTTTCTCCAACTAGTTGCGATATTGCTGTGGATACCGCATCGGCCATGATGCTGGGTGTTCAATCAGCGACATTGGGTGGGATTAAGGAGGCTATCGATAAACTCAAGAATGTCATTCCGAACGCAAGAGTGGTTATAACCGGTGGCTGGTCGGAGATATTCGCGAATCTCTTCGAATTTGACCATGAAGTTAATGGCAACCTGACACTTCAGGGGATTTACCGATGTGGGTTAAAAATCTTTGAGAGTAGAAACCTCTGATTATCGCTTCGAGTATTGAGGACGTTTTCTTGCCTTATGGCGCCCGTATTTCTTTCGTTCAACAACGCGGGAGTCTCTGGTGAGATAACCCGCTTTTTTAAGCTCTTTTCTAAGCTCGGGGTTAAATTGTAAAATTGCTTTTGAAAGCCCATGCCTGATTGCCTCGGCTTGTCCTGAAAGGCCTCCACCTGATGAGTTGATACTAATATGGAATTGATTTGTAAGTTTTGTTAATTCCAAAGGTTGTTTGACGATCATTCTCGAGCTTTCTCTTCCAAAATATTCCTCAAAAGATCTTCCATTAACAACCAATTCACCCTTTCCCGGTTTTAGATAGACCCGGGCAATTGCGTTCTTTCTTTTCCCAACCGCCTGATAGATAGATTTCTCAGCCATATTTTTCCTGTTCCTTTAAGCGGTTAATGTTTTTGGTTGTTGTGAACTGTGTGGGTGGTTTGGTCCCGCATATACCTTAAGTTTCATCAGCATCTTCTTCGAGAGCGCATTTTTCGGCAGCATTCCCCATACGGCTCTTTTAAGTAAATCTTCCGGGTTTTTTCTTAACAGGTCTCTAGCGGAGATTCCTTTTATCCCACCTACATATCCGGTGTGGTGGAAATATATCTTTTTGGTGCCCTTTTCCCCGGTAAATCTCATCTTCTCGGCATTTGTAACTATAACGAAGTCACCGGTGTCTATATGTTTTGTAAACTGCGGGCGATGTTTTCCTCTAAGCAGGGTAGCGACCTGGGTGGCAAGTCTGCCTACAACCTTATCAGTCGCGTCTATAACGCACCACTCCCTTTTTACTTCATCCGTTTTTGCCTGATAGGTAGTCATTAAATACTCACATTTAAGTCGATAACAGCGGACCAAACTATAAAATTAGTGGTAGAAAGTCAAGGGGTTAGCAGGTCTACAAAGGTTTGATAGGGTCTCGAATTTTAGTTCCCGAGGTTCATAAAACACCTTTATCAGGCACAGGCCTTTGGATGGGGCGTTTTTGCCTGCCTTGGATCTTTCGCGGGATTGAAGAATTGAATTCAGATCTTTTGGAGATATTTTTCCCATTCCAATTTGAACCAATGTCCCAACTATGGCCCTGACCATCTGCTTCAGGAATCCATTTCCATGGATGAGGATTCTGATTATATTATTGGTTTCTTCGATTTCGATGTTAAAAATTATCTTTGTGGTTGATTTTAGATGATTCCTCCCCGTCATAAGTGATTTAAAATCTTTCTCTCCGATAAATTCTCTTGCGCCGGTTTTCATATTTTCCACATTGAGTTTCTGTGGAATCCACCAACTGATATTTCTCCTATGGGCTGTCGGGAATTTCCCGTTTTCAATCAGATAGCAGTAAAGTTTTGAATGTGCTTTTTTCATGGCGTGAAAATCTGAATTCGCGGTTTTGAGGTTTTTAACCACGATGTCCTTCGGTAATGCCGAATTGAGTGCAAAAAGGAGCTTCAGGTCTGGAATGTCAGAGCTTGTCCAAAAATGCGCAACCTGATTTAACGCATGAACCCCCCTATCTGTCCTGGATGCCGCGACAACGGGTCGGTACTCCTTTATGATCCTCTCAAGGGCTTCTTCAACAGCCTGCTGTATGGAGCTGGAGTTTTTTTGCCGCTGCCAGCCGTGGTAGCTGGTTCCATCATATTCAATGTCTAAACGGATTTTTCTTGGCATAGGACATGTAGTTACTACTTTTATGGATTAAAACTCAATATTTATGCCTGCGAGCCCAGTAAGGCCGGAGAAGTTAAAGGCCCCCCCATCGGAAAAATACTGCCTGAACATCCCCATTAGATATGTGTGATTTATACCCCATCTTGAGTCTAATCTTTTTGCTCCGCGGGGGTCTAGCCAGTCGATTAAAAGTTTGCCGCCGACGGAATAGAACCATATGTTACGGATCTCCTTAAAGTCTGCGACGCCACCGGCAACATCATCACTGCTCTGATAGTAGAGGTTTTGGCCAAATCCAAACTCTGCCCAGGGGATAAAAAACTGATTATCAAAAAACTCAGCGTGATAAGCAATCGAACCGTTGATGCCCACAATGTAGAGATCCATATCCTCAAGCTGCAGCGGCGATCCGCTCCATTGGCTTCCGTCAATGAGGAAGAAGAGGAAATTTCCTCTGTATCCGATAGTGCCAAACCATCCTGTAAGTAAATATAGTTCGAAAGTTGTCTCTGCTAAAACCGGCGCGCTGTCGTATTGGAATCTGAATAGTCCATTGGGGAGTGTTAAATTTGGTGGTTTATAGCTTGTTCCCAGCAGATAAATACCATGCGTGATTCTTGATGGTAGTGGTTCCGTTGGTGCAAGCTCCACCCTTCCTTCGGGGGTTATCACCGTTTCCCCCTCAGGGGGTATCTCTATAGGTAGCGGAGGGTTTAGAATTGGATCCAAAATGGGCAAAAAGTTGAGGGCCTGTTTATTGTATAAAAGTGGGTTTACGCCTGTACCCCTTTTAAAGATTGGTGGTGTGTACAGCCCCTCACCTCTAGGTGGGGGTGGTGCTGTGTCCAGGGGGGGCATTGGTGGCGCGTCAAAGCTCTTATTTACAACGGCACTCCTAGGGGCTGGTACCGGTAGGGGTACCTGTCTCACTATGGTTGGTTCAGGCAATGGGAGAGGGGCAATATCTGGCTCACCGGCTGTCGGTGGGATTTCCAGCTTAGGGGTAGGTTTTATCTCTGGAGAAGCCATCGTGGGTGGTTCAAACTTGCTCTTGGGGGTGGGGGGTGTCTCACCAAGTCTCTCCAGTTGCTGTTGAACGGTGATGGCCTGTAGACCACTTTTCTTGGGTGGGGGTGATAGTGGGGGTTCCTCGGGTGGTGGCGGTATCTCCTCTGGTAATTCACCAGCCTCGTCAACAGCTGCATCATCCAGGGTTTCACCCGTAAACGTATCTTCCGCAACCTGTGAATAGCTGATTGATGGTAAAAAGAGGCTAAAGCTTATTACAAATAAGCTCAGCAATCTGAACTGCGTTGAGAGCGGCACCCTTTCTGAGGTTATCGGAAACAATCCATAGATTGATTCCACTTTCAACAGATTCATCGAGGCGTATTCTTCCGACGTATGTCTCATTTTTTCCTGTTGCCTCAACGTTTAATGGGTATACAAATCTCTTGGGATCATCAGCAATTTTAACACCCTCGGTATGAGAGAGCAACGAACGAACGTCTTTAAGGGAGCAAGATTTCCGAAATTCGATATTTACTGCCTCAGAATGGCTATAGAACACAGGTACCCTTGCGCATGTCGATGTAATTTTAAGATCTGGAAGAGCCAGTATCTTTCTTGATTCATTTATGACCTTCATCTCCTCCTTCGTATAGAGGTTGTCCAGGAAATCATCTATATGGGGAAGGATTGTGAAGGCAATCTGGTGTGGGAAAACCTGCTTAGATATTGATCTTCCATTGAGCAGATTGACAGTCTGTTCTTCAAGCTCCTTCATGGCAAGCTTGCCCGCGCCTGAAACCGACTGATATGTCGCAACTACCACCCTTTTGAGCCCATATTGATCATGCAGAGGTTTAAGTATCTGCACTAATTGGATGGTGGAGCAGTTTGGATTGGCAATTACCATTCCACGCTTAACACTGTTTAATTTATCCCCGTTCACCTCCGGCACAATCAGCGGGACATCCTTTTCCATCCTAAATGCCGCCGAATTATCAATGTTTATCCATTTGGCCTTAATAGCTACCGGAATGTATTCCAGGGATAATTCAGAACCGATAGACCATAATGCAATATCAACGCTTGTTGACTCAATGTTCTTTTTGTTTAAAGGGAGGATAGTAACCTCTTCCCCATTGAATTTTACTTTTTCACCCGCAGATATCTCTGAGGCAAATGGATATAGATTTTTTACCGGGAATTTGCGTTCTTCGAGAATAGAGAGCATCTCCTGGCCGACCAAACCGGTAGCCCCGACGACCGCGACGTCCAATTTTATGTTTTTAGTTACCATGCGCCCTCTTCTTTTTTATTGATGATCACTCTTTGGAGACCACCCTTTTACCCGCCATCCTCCGCTTATCAAGGCTCCCCCAGATGCCACCGATTAAAACATATGCTAGCGAAAGAAAAAAGAGAACAGCCTCAGGCCTGACGGCCAGTACGGTTACAAAAAGGACTACGGACACCAGTAAAGGGAATGGGTGACGCTCCCTAATCTCCAGATCCTTATAGCTTTTATAAGGGATGGAGCTGACCATCAGTAAACCGAGTGTTAAAAAGATTGCGAAGCACAGCCATTCCGTAGACCACTTTTGCTCCAGCTCGGTGTACAGTAGGACTCCCGATGATATTAATGCGGCCGAAACCGGAATAGGCAAACCGACAAAATTTCGTTTTACAGGCTGTACGTTATATCTGGCCAGTCGTAATGCCCCGCAGGCGACAAAGAAGAAGGCCGCGAGCCAGCCAAATTTTTGAAAAGGGGGTGTTGTGATATTAAGTCCGGACCAGATGAAGAGTAACAGTGCCGGGGCAATACCAAAAGAGACAAGATCGGCCAAGGAATCATATTCTTCGCCAAATTGGCTTGATGACTTCGTAAGTCGCGCGATCCGGCCGTCCAGCAAATCAAAGACCATGGCGATTAAAATCGCGAAGCCGGCTTTCCTAAAAGAGCCATTGATAGTTGAAATGACAGAGAAAAATCCAAAGAAAATGTTGCCGGACGTCAAAATGTTAGGAAGAAGATAAATTCTATCCTTGTAGCGTCCCGGTCTTGGGAATCTCATCTAAAACCCCTACAATTGTTTTTCCTGCTCTAACCGAATCACCGATCTTTACCCTGATATTGGAATCCACTGGTACATATAAATCAACACGTGAGCCAAATTTAATTAATCCAAATATATCCCCTGCTTTTAGATGATCCCCGGTTTGTGTGTAGCAGACGATTCTCCTGGCGATCCAACCGGCAATTTGGACAACTACAATCTGATTATTCCCCAGGGTTTCCAGCAAGAGGGCATTTTGTTCATTGTCTAAAGAGGCTTTATCGCGGTTTGCAAATTTAAATGTACCATTCCTGTGTTTTTGATCTTTGATCGTGGCGGAAACCGGAAACCGGTTCATATGCACGTTAAACAGGGACATAAAAATGCTTATTTTCTGCATATTTTTTCTTACAAACCTAGGTTCATAGACTGTTTCAATAGCAACGACCTTTCCATCTGCCGGGGCGAGAATTGAATCGCGCCGTGGGTCAATTTTACGCTTTGGGTTTCTGAAAAAGAGTGAAACCAGAATGGCCAGGCAGGAAAAAAATATAAAGATCATATACTTATGAAGAAACAGCGCTAGTGATGCCGCGCCTAAAAAGGCAAAGACAATGTATAAACCCTCTTGTGCGACCGGGAGTCCTGTTATTTTATTCAATGGTTCATCCTTGACACGTTATTGTAACCTAATACATTCAAAATAAAGAGTCTATATCGAGAGGATTCATATGAGGAAAAATATAGTTATTTTGATTTCTGTTCTTTTAGCAGCTGTTATTCTCTATTTTCTTTTCAGAGAGCGAGGAGAGGTTAAAATCACTGAAGAGGCTACAATACAGGAAGCCCAGCCGGCAATTCCTTCGGAACAGGCGGAAGAAGAATTGTCTGAAGAGGTAAGCCCCGAAACATCGGAAGAAGAGGGGGTTACAGATCAGGATCTGGTTGTGCGTAAAAAAGAGTATCTAAAAACCCTGGATAAAATTGACAAATATTTTTCCGAAAGAGTTGATGTGCTGCGGAAAGAAATTGTCAACCTGAGCAGTGCTGATCCACAACGAGAAAAGATGGAACATGAACTTGAGAAGATAGAAAAAGAATATGAAACCCTTAAACAAGAGATCAGCAAGATGAAAAGCGAGGTTGGGGCCAAGGATCAATAAAGTTCACACAACATCTCTACCCCGGCAGGGTTGATTGTATGTATCCTTCCATGTATATATCTAGCCCCCAAGGAGGAAGTTGATCTGTGAAAGTGTCTAAAATCACAAAAAAAATTCTAATCCTGATTTTGGTCATTGATATTATAAACATACCGGCTTTAAAAAGCTCTTTTGCTGAAGAAAGCAGCGTTGAGCCGGAACCAATAGTTACTATTTATTACCTGAGGGTAAGGGGGGTTACCGAGGAAGAGCTAAAAAATGTTAATCCCGCCTCGGTGTTAAAAAGAGAAGAATCATTGGATGATACATTATCAATTCCATCGAGTAGACCCGAAGCCGAGGGAAGAATAGCCGGATTCACATTTTCAGTTTGCGGAATACCGGCCAGATTTAAAAACGATTCTTCTGTAGCCAACGATGTTCAATTGGCAAGAGCCATACCAGGCGCGATGGATTCCGCGAATTTTAATTCGCATCTATGCGTAGATATTCCATCAATTAAGGGGCCATTCGTTTTCCCAGTAGATTACGACCTTAGTACATATAATTTCAGGAAGAAATTTACGAATGTGATGTATGACAAGGTTGATAGATTTGTTGATGATAACGAGCTGATAATATTCACGAGTAGTGCCGCGCTTGCTGTGGGCGGTTTGACCGCTTTATCTGCAATTGGTCCCAAAGGGTGGGCAATAGGGGCTTGTGTGCTTGGATTAATCATTGGGACGTTTGGGTTCTGGAATTTCCTGCTACAGGAGCAACTAATTCAAGAGAAAAAAGAGAAGATGTTTGAAACATACATAGTGCTGGCCGATTTCAACATTCAGGACAATCCGGAAATGTATCTGGCGTCAAATACAAAATCTACGTTCAGGTTTGTTACAAATCCGGATGTGGTTTTTGGATATGCGAGAATAATATCAGAACAACTCTCGGTTGTTACGGATTCGGGGCCGGTGCCCCAGTCTGATGAAGAGTGGAAGCTCTTAAGAGATGAACTTAATGAGAAGATTTTGAAAGCTGGCTACATATTAGAGGTAAATATAAATCAACAATAACGCAGATATATGGGCTTAATCTCTTCGGGTCTTTTCCCGCGTCCGCTTGCGAGTAAACCGACATTAAGGGCCCTTGGGATTGCGTTGTGGTTTGAAATCCCGGTAATTCTTTCTCTGAATGTTTCTCTAAAAAATTCTTCGTATTTTTTGTAACCCGATCCAATCACAGTAAAGGGTTTTTGAATGGTTTGGGAAAGAAGCCCGCTCCATCCTTCCGGGGTTAACGCGCTCTCAGGTATTAGCCGTACTAATTCTTTGTCAGTCCATCTAAAGAGCGCGCCATAGATCTCATCCTTCCGGGCATCGAGCGTAATAAAGATTGGCGTTTTTGTTTGTGTGATCGAATGGGCAAACGCCTCCAATGTTGGAATAGGGAATATGGGAAGTTTCAATGTCTGGGCCAGGCCTTGGGCTGTACTTATTCCCACCCTGAGGCCCGTAAAGGCACCTGGGCCGATGCTGACAGCAATGCCATCCACCGACTGGATATCTGTTTGGGTTATGGAGCAGAGTTGTTCTATCGTCGGAAGGAGGGTCGCGGCATGGGTCTGGGTGTTGTCGGTAAAGAGCTCGCATATTAGTTTATTATTGTAGAGCAGCGCTACGCTTCCATGGGGAGTTGCCGTTTCTATGGCAAGAATAGTCGACATATCAGCTAAATAATCTGCTTATTATATCCCTGAAGTTCCCCCAATAGCGGTGAATATCGTTAAAAAGGACTAAAACCATAAGAGCAAGTAGCAGCATAATTCCTACCTGTTGTGCGGCCATCTGAAGTTTTTGTGATGGAGGTTTTCTCCTAATCATCTCATATCCGAAAAAGGTCAGGTGCCCGCCGTCGAGAACTGGAATTGGTAAAAGATTCAGGAAACCGAGGTTAACACTTATGATCGCCATGATCCTGAGGAAATAGTAAAGACCCTGATTAAAGGATGAACCGGCGAGACTACCGATAAAAATTGGACCACCAAGCTGTTGAAGAGGTACCTTGCCTGTTATTAATTTTATCAATGACTCAAATGTCATATAGAACCAATACCAGCTCTTTTCAGCACCATATTTTATCAATGTTATCGGGTTGTAAGCATAGAACGTATACATATCCTGGGGTGCGAATTTAACCTCAGAAACCGCGCCAATTCGAAACTGATCCTTTGGCAGTTTCCCGACAACTGGAACCCTATGCTCTTCGAGTCGCGGCACAATGGTAAATGATTCAATGGAGCCATTTCTTTCCGCCTGGACTGCGAGTGGATTTTTCTTATCCCAGCCTTGAACCTGTAATCTAAATTCATCCCAATTTTGGATCTGGTTTCCGTTAATGGAAATAATTCTATCCCCGGCTTTCAAACCGGCCATAAATGCGGGTGTATCCGGTATTACTTCGTTTATAAAAAGTTCAGATGAGTGAAGACCGATATATTCAAGTTTCGCGCCGGGCTGGAGCTTAAAAAATTTAGGTGGAAGGTTTAAATCTATATCATATGTATCTTCTTTACTTTTAACCTTGAACTCTAAATCCGATTGGGCGATGTTCTTCAGATATTCTCTTAGAATTGGCCATGACTGAAGTGGTACTCCATTAACGGATAAAATCTGGTCCCCGGTTTTAAAGCCCATAGAGGCTGCCAATGATCGTGGGTTGCTTATGCCGACGATCGGAAGGGGTGCCATAGCTGAAAGTCCTTCGATTGTATAGCTGGTCTCTGGTTCTCCAAATTCATTTTCTCGTGTTTTAAGTACTGGGGTAAATTCAATTCTCTCTGTCTGGTTACCCCTTTTTACCGAGGTGGTGAGTTTTTCCCCATCGGATTTCTGAATGAGCTTAAACATATCTTCAAAAGTATTAACTGCCGTATTATTTATATCCGTAATCTTGTCCGCCGGCCTGAATCCTGCCATCCAGGCGGCTGAATTCGGTGTGACATCAGCAATGTATGACGAAACCTTTGGTTCACCTATCAGCGGTATCGCTGCAAAAATAAAAAAAGCCAGGATCAGATTGCTGACGGGTCCGGCAGCCACGATTAGAAACCTTTTGTAAGGTTCCGCGTGTGAGAATGACCTGTGCCTCTCCTCTGGAGGGAGTTTGGCTGTTGAATCTTCTCCCAACATTTTAACATACCCCCCAAACGGGACTATTGAGAGGCAATATTCTGTTTCTTTACCCTTCCATTTAAATATCTTGGGTCCAAATCCAAGGGAAAAAACCTCAACTTTAATGTTAAATTTTTTTGCAATCAGAAAGTGTCCCAATTCATGAATGAATATAAGAACACCGAGCAGAATAATTACCGCAACTAAATAGGACATTAATTTTTCTCCATCTTACAGCTCTAACAGAGGCTTAAGCCCCTTTCAAGTTTCTTATAATACCTCGAGCTACTATTTTAACCTCAGAATCAATCGCAAAGACATCTAAAATTGAACCAGGGGTGACATCCGGAAAGCGCGAAAGGGAGCTTTCAACAACCTGGTGAATTTGACTGAATCGTATATTGCGACTTAAGAAGGCATCAACGGCAACCTCATTTGCCGCATTCAGTATGATGGCACCACTCTGTGAACCACTTTGCAATACCTCCCTCGCCAGTCTAAAAGCCGGAAACCTTTTACGATCTATTTCAAGGAACCTAAACCTCGATGCTTCGGAAAAATCTGAAATTCCGCTTTGGATAGCAGGCGCTTTTTGGGGCCAGAAGAGCGTGAATCCTATAGGCTCGCGCATGTCCGGCTTTCCACAGAAAACCAATGATTCACCGCTATCAAACTCTACCTTGGCATGCACCTCGCATTCCGGGTGGATTAAGGTCTTAATCTCGGACGATTTGAGATTAAAAAGCCATCTGGCCTCAAAAATCTCCAGTCCCTTGTTCATCATTGTGGCAGAGTCTACTGAGATCTTTTCTCCCATAGACCAATGTGGGTGTCTGATTGCTTCATCTGGCGTGATATCCCGAAAAGATTCCAGGGGACGATTTAAAAACGGTCCCCCGGAGGCCATTAATGTTACAGATGAGATATTTAGTTTTTCTCTCTCCTTAATGATTCTAAAAATGGCGTTATGTTCGCTATCTATTGGGAGTATCTGCGCCCCATAATTTTTAACCATTGGCATAAGCAGATGCCCGGCGGCTACAATTGATTCTTTATTCGCAAGAGCAATGCTTTTTCCGGCTTTAATTGCTGCTTCTAGCGGTTTGAGGGCGGCTATGCCCACAATGGCGAGAACGACCAAATCGATTTCACTATCTGTTACAACCTCCGTGAGGGGATTGCCGCCGATTCTAAACTGGACATCGGGGAATAGTGGTTCAAGATTTGACTCTGTTCCGGTTACAACCACCTTTGGGGAAAATTCTTTAATCTGGTCGGATAATTTTAAAAAATTTTGGAAAGCGGTAAGAGAGTGAACCCTAAAATGATCCTTATTATTTCTGATTATATCTAGGGTTTGCTCCCCAACAGAACCCGTGCTTCCCAAAATTGATATATATCGCATTCACGAACTCCAAATCACAGCATCAGGCTGATATAAATATAGACTATTGGAGTGGTAAACATAAATGCGTCGAATCTATCTAGGAACCCTCCATGCCCGGGGATTAAGTACCCTGAGTCTTTCACGCCCCTTGAGCGTTTAATCAATGACTCAAAAAGATCCCCCAGATGCGCTGCTGTTGTTCCTATAATTCCCAATGCTACACAGTCTAAAAGAGTTAAAACCCTGAAGAAAATTAATTTTGTGAAGAGTAAAAATATTATGCAAACAAGAATTCCACCAATAAAACCCTCTACGGTCTTTCCGGGGCTGACCCCCTTAAAGAGGCTGTTTTTCCCATATCGTAGTCCAATAAAATAGGCCCCGGTGTCGCCGGTCCATGGAATGGCGAAAGCAAGAATCGTCGCCATTATACCGGTACTTGGGAGCGCCCTTAGTTTTGGCAGAAATGCGAAGGTGGCGGCGATATAAATTGCGCCAAAGATTATTAGTGAGAGATTGGATATGAGATCCATAAATTGATCCTGTTGTAATTTCCTGGCTTCAATTAAAGTAATTACGAATAAACCAAGAATTACCAACACAAATATGGATAAAAAGTAGAGACCGTGAATTTCAATTGCGAATATACCAAAGAGGAGGAATGTAAGCACAACCCCCGTCATTTTTTTAAAAGGCTGCTCCGGAGCAGAAAAAAAGAGTTGGAATAGTTCCAGGGAGCAAAGTATTACCAATATGGCTGCAAGGAGCGTTATCCCGATATTACCGCCAAATATTATAAGTAGCAGTAATAAAAATATCCCTATCGAGGCAGAGATGAGTCTCTTTTTTAAAGCCGGGTCTATATTCATTGGATTCCCCCAAACCTTCTTTCTCGTTGTGAATAATGAAGAAGCGCTTCAAAAAAATGTTCAGGCCTGAAGTCTGGCCAAAAAACAGTAGAAAAAAATAGCTCGGAATATGCGGATTGCCAGATGAAAAAGTTACTCAATCTGAATTCTCCACTTGTTCTTATGATAAGATCGGGGTCTGGGATGTCAGCAGTAAAGAGGTGAGATTTAATGACATGGTCATCAATTTCATCCCTACTGAGGACTCCACTTACTATCTTATCTGAAATATTCTTGAATGCGCCAATTAATTCCTCTCTTCCGCCATAGGAGAGGGCTATATTTAGATTTAGTTTGTCAAAATCTTTCGTCTCTTCTATCAAGGTTTTAAGTTTTTTGCGGACTTTGACTGGTATATCCTCCAGATTTCCCAAAATGCGTAAACGGATCCTGTTTTTCATGAAATTTGCTTTCTCGTTGTCTATATATTTTTCCAGAAGATTCATCAGAAAGCTTACTTCATATTTTGGTCTTTTCCAGTTATCGGTTGAGAATGCCCAAAGAGTAAGGTGTGTAATTTTCAAATCTCCGGCGAAATCTAAAATAGCACGTATGGATTTCACGCCCTGCGCGTGGCCATGGATTCTCCTCTTCCCGCGCGCCTTTGCCCATCGACCATTTCCATCCATTATAATGGCAACATGGCTTGGTATCTTTAAGGCGTCGATATCATACTTTGAGTAAGTCGGATTCCTTTTTAGAAAGGAGTTCATCAATTTTGGCCGTCCAATCATCAGTCATTTTTTGAATTTGATCTTTTAGGCGCTTTGCGTCGTCCTCGGAAAAGGTTTTCTGTTTTTCCGCTTCCTTGGATGCGTCGTTGGCTTCCCGCCTGTGTTGCCTGAGAGCAATCTTTGTTTCCTCACCATATTTTTTTATTACCTTAATTAGCTCTCTTCGTCGGTCTTCCGTTAAAGAGGGAATCGGCAAACGAATTATTTTCCCGTCATTGGACGGAGAGATTCCGAGGTCGGATTTTTGAATTGCCTTCTCTATTGCTTCCAGCGCGGAGATATCAAAGGGCTGGATTATAATAAGAGTCGGGTCTGGCGTTGAAAACGTTGCCAGGCTCCTTAGCGGCGTTTGCGATCCATAGTAGTCAACATGGATCCCATCCAGAATGGCCGGATTCGCGCGTCCAGTTCTTATTTTACTAAGCTCCGTTTTTAAATTACCAAAGCTTTTTTCAAAATCGGAATGAAATTTGTTTAATATCGGATGATTCATCATCGTCACCCCCCGTGAACCAGCGTGCCAACCTTTTCTCCCA
>MGRR01000094.1:19039-20643 GCA_001798265.1 Deltaproteobacteria bacterium RIFCSPHIGHO2_12_FULL_43_9 | reverse complement strand
AGCTTCGGGGCGAAATCAAAGGTTGGGGCTTCATGCCCATAATATGGGATCAAATAGGCCGGTAGATCTGAAATTGTTCCGTCAATATCCGTTACAATTACTCCATCCTCTCTATCTACTGCATAAATCGGTATCTCTATCGGTATAGTTTGATCCGAGTTGTCGATGATTTTCGCGTAGATTGAATATCGCCCCTTCGAGGGGGGTATAAAATCCATTTTTGCAATACCATTGTAGTCCGATCTGGAAATCCCCAAAGCCTTTCCATCCATCCCATGCGTAAACTTTACCATGAGCCCCTCAACATCAGGGTTTAGCATGCCCAACCCGAGATCGCGTTCATATTTTATTTTTACCTCTATTCGGGAACCGACCGTTGTTATATCTTCCATCGGGGTTGCTACGATATCCCCCCAGCCCGCGTTTGATGTTGCAGTTATAAAAAATAGAGCAATAAACGAAAAAAATCTCATGAGGTCTCCTCTTTATTTTGTATCCATCGTCATTCCCGTGAGATTGCTTCGTCGCCTTCGGCGCCTCGCAATGACGGTGATCACTCGCAATGACGATCACCGACGATTTTTACCAAAACCCTTTTTTCCCTCTCCCCGTCGAATTCAGCGTAATAAATCTGTTCCCATGGACCAAGGTCCAGTTCCCCATCCGTTATTGGCATCGTTACCTGATGCCCCATAAGCTGGCGCCACATATGCGCGTAAGCGTTATCTTCACCCGTAAGATTATGTTTATAATTTCCTTCCGTTGGCACAAGCCTTTGCAACATTTCCTGAAAATCTTTGATTAATCCAGATTCGGCGTCATTTACATAAACCGCCGCGGTTATATGCATGGGGTTTACTAAAACAAGGCCATCCATAATCTTACTCTTTTTGATAACCCTATTTACATCGGGAGTGATATTGATGAACTCGTGTCGGTTTTTTGTTTTGAATTTTAGATAATCAGTAAATGTTGCCATAAAAGTCATCCCCGGCGCGAAGCGCGCCGGGGATCTCCATCGCAATAACTGGAAGAGTCGTCGGGATCCTTACTTTTTCTCCGCCGGACAGCTCATTTGTCCACCCTCCGTCATACCCATCCCGCCATGTTCCATCATCATGGAATGATGGTAAGCGCCAAAATCCTTATCTCCTTTCTTGGGATAAAAGGATTTTGCGGCAACACATAAAAGACCGGCAGCAGCCGCGACGAATATTACCCAACCTGTAAAGCGTTTGAATTTTACCATCTTTTCAGCCGGGTAGGATAAAGTAATCAGTTTGACGCTTTTTGCGAAAGCCAGAAGTCCAATGAACCACGCGATCAGCGCAAAAAAGTGTTGTCTCATTGTGCCATCCCTCTGATGATTAAAGTTGCATCAACAACCAGAACAAAAATCCTTTACCAGTTTACTAATCACAAGAGGTTAGGGCAAGAGTCCTCTTCAGAAATTAATCACCGTTGCGTCGGCATCAATAAGACCATTTCCCTGGTACCAGGGGCTGAGCCCGATATCCTCGGCCACCATTCCCAGAGAGCCACTGCTAAGCCAGAGTGCTGCGACACCGGCTACGTGCGGAGACGCCATGCTTGTTCCATTGTAT
>MGRR01000094.1:18610-19013 GCA_001798265.1 Deltaproteobacteria bacterium RIFCSPHIGHO2_12_FULL_43_9 | reverse complement strand
AGACCGCGAGGACCTCTGCAAATGCCGCAGGGTAGCCAACACTTGAAGACTCGTTACCAGCAGAAGCAACCAATACCAATCCCGCATTGTGCGCGGCTACTAGGGCATTATAAATCGTCGTGCTGGGAGACGATGACCCCCAGCTCATATTAACCACCTGGGTTCCTTTATAAATACATTCATAAATACCCTCCGCCAAATCCGACGACCATCCTGAGCCCTGGCGATCCAATCCTTTAACCGCAAATATCTTTGCCTCAGGCGCAACACCTACAACCCCAATTGCGTTATCAAGCGCGGCGATGGTTCCAGAGACATGGGTTCCATGCCCATTGTCGTCGTCAGCGCTCTTTCTTGGATTTATTGTGTTAATTCCACCGATAATATTTTGCTGAAGATCAGG
>MGRR01000094.1:18436-18561 GCA_001798265.1 Deltaproteobacteria bacterium RIFCSPHIGHO2_12_FULL_43_9 | reverse complement strand
GCCCCAATTCTGTTGATTCCCCACGGTACAGATTGAGCCGGCTGCGCCAGTGTGCCGCTGCCAGGGCGTCCATTTGTTGAATAAACAACGTCCTTTTCAAAGAAGAGGGCGTTTCCAAATTCCCG
>MGRR01000094.1:6324-18401 GCA_001798265.1 Deltaproteobacteria bacterium RIFCSPHIGHO2_12_FULL_43_9 | reverse complement strand
CCGCAACACTTCCTGAGTTCCTGAGATCTTTTATGACCGCTCCACCGTTCCTATGGATGGAATTTTTGAGCTGATTAAGGTTTTCATAACTAAATATATACCTCTCATTAGCAAATGAGGTTGAACACATTAGAAGTGTTAATATTGTTACTGCAAAAGATCTCATTTTAAGTCCTCCAATTACGTTATTTCGAGTATCTTCGTCATCCTGAGCGAAGCGAAGGATCTGGCACGATTGTCATCATCCTTAGCGAAGCGAAGGATCTGGCACGATTGTCATCATCCTTAGCGAAGCGAAGCAATCTCTTACGTCATTGCGAGCTCGTTCGTCATTGCGAGCTCGTTCGTCATTGCGAGCGAAGCGAAGCAATCTCGCTTTGAGATTCCTTCGCCTTGCTCGCAATGACAAGGTACAGCAAATAGAGTGCCTAAGAATATTGAGCTGGATTTAATAAAATGAAGATGTCTTTTTTACCGTACTGTAACGAACATTTTTCCGGAAGTTACCTAGATGATTGAATAAATTTAACCTTTGATAAAATCCTTTTCACATTGAAAAAATGATGATGGCAAATTTATATATGTAGAAAATAAAAGGGCCCGCATCCTTGCGGACCCTTTTATTACTTGATCAAGGATATACTACTCAGCATCATCCGCGTCTGTATTATCCGCATCCGCGTCAGCAGCTGGATTGGCTGCCTTATCAGTGGTAGCCGGTGCTGCCGCAGCTTTCTTTTTCTCAGTAGTAATGATAGGCGCAATTCTTATGTTCCACTGGGGGCAGTGGAGCTTTTCACCATCCACAACCCATCCAATGGGTGGAATGGAGTTTCAGGCACTTATTCTCTCAGTTTCATTACTATTCTTGTTTCAGGGTAATACCATTGGTGGTAAAAAATAGTGCATTTGGTGACGGAGGAAAAATGCGACAAAAATAATCACATTTCCTCCGTTACCAAGTTGACGTCACTATTTATTGAGTGGTTGTAGTTGAGCAGCTAGGGCACTTGCACTTTTTACAGTAGAATATACTAAGAATCGCTGAAAGACCGATTAGTATATAAACAAGCTTTGTCAGTGTTGTTCCTTCACCAAGGACCCAGGTAACTAGATTAAAATCGAATAGGCCCACAAGCCCCCAGTTTAAACCACCAATAACCAAAAGAATCCAAGGAACATGTTTTAAAATTTTCATATAAAACCTCAGAAGTTGTTTCTTATTGAATGCCGATTTTAATTGTAAATGGAAAAATTGTTTTATCACAAGACAAAAAATAGATTATGATATACACATATGGTCATTGCGAGCGACCACCGTCATCCCCGTGAAAACGGGGATCTCCCCGACATTGCGAGGAGATCCCTCGCCTTCGGCTCGGGATGACGTTAGTCGTCATTGCGAGGAGCGCTTAGCGCGACGAAGCAATCCCCCGGGATGATGTAAGTTGAGATCCCTCGCCTTCGGCTCGGGATGACGACAAAGAGGATTCTATGCCAACAATATTTATTACAGGTGCTTCTTCCGGTATCGGTGCCGCGCTGGCCAAAGAGTACGCAAGGCATGGAGCAAATCTAATCCTTACAGCCAGAAGGATTGATCGATTAAGCGACATCGCGAAAGAGTGTAAAAAAATAAATTCCAATTCAGAGATCTTAACCTTCCAATGTGATGTCAGGCATGAAGAGGGGTTTATCGAGCCGGTAAAACAGGCGATTGAAAAATTCGGTTCTATAGACACCGTCATCGCCAATGCAGGGTTTGGTGTCTCCGGTGCCTTGATACAGTTAAAAGTAGAAGATTACAGGAGGCAATTTGAAACAAATGTATTTGGGGTTTTAAACACAATCTACGCTACACTTCCTGAGCTAAAAAAATCCAAAGGAAAACTGGCAATTATAAGCAGCGTTGCCGCATACCTGGACCTCCCCAATTCATCTGCTTATTCAATGAGCAAGGCCGCGGTTAAATCTTTAGGTGGTTCAATATATATGGGATTAGGCAGATATGGGATATCAGTAACCACAATCTGCCCCGGTTTTGTAGAATCAGAGATTTATAGGGTCGATAATAAAGGAGTTTTCCAGCCAGAAAAAAAAGAGGTAGTCCCATCCTGGCTTCAGATGAAGGCTGATAAGGCAGCAAAACAGATAAGATGTGCGATTGAGAAGAGAAAAAGAGAGGCAGTTATAACATTGCTTGGGAAGCTACTCGTCTTTATCTACAGGCATTTTCCATGGATCTACTATTTTTTGTCCAGAAAATTTTATAGAAGTTAAAATAGTTTTTTGATCAACTCTTCCCTTGATATTCTATGATGCGTTATTAATGCCTTTAAAATATTGGAGAGAGTTCCGATTCTGATATTTTTGTGATTAGGAATGGTGAGGTTATGTGTTCCATGTTTTGAAGTTGTGAGGCGTATATGGCTTCCAGTTTGTCGTGTCACAGAATAACCAAATGTAGTCAATGCTTTGATTAATGCTTGTCCGGATATATCCCTTGGTAATCTCGTCATACCGCAATAACATCTTCTTTAACTATATGGAGCCTAATTATTTTTGGGCAATTCTCTTCACCGAAATGGCATTTTACGGCATCTTTGATTGCTTCCTGAAGCGCAACTAAATCGTCGGCTTCAGTAAATATATCTTCACCTAGAGCTTGGGCTGTAAAACCACCTTCGGGCGATTCTTCCACTATAAATATAATTTCACTCCTCTTTGCTTGCATAATTAACCCATCAAAATTTTAGAACCTATTTGGAAATACCTCAAACTATGTCAGTATACAAGGAACCCAAGTTACTATAAAGTAACATTTACTAGGTAAGGTCAAAAAGCATGCAAAAAACGATACTTATCTATACTACTTGTGAAAGTCTATTCCAGGCAAAATCACTGAGTAAAATCCTCCTAAAGAAGAGGCTCTGCGCCTGCACAAACATACTCCCCAATATGACTTCTCTCTACCGCTGGCCACCAAAATCAAAGAAAATTACAGAGTCAAAAGAGGTTGTTCTTTTAATAAAAACCTTAAAAGCAAAATACAAAGCAATTGAAAAAGTAATTAAAGCAAACCACTCATACGAAACCCCAGCCATCTTTTCAATTTCCATTGATCAGGTAAGCAAGGATTATTACGCATGGATAGAAGATGGGGTAACGAAAAAATAAGAAAGAACCCATAAGCACCAAATTAGGGAAAGACCGAAAGACCGAGCAAGACCGCGCTAAAACTGCGCAAAACGTCACCCAGAGTGACAAAAATTGTCTCTATTCGAAGGGGACCTCCAAGATAGACCAGACATGCCCAGCGTAACCCATCGAAATTACTAGGAAAGTTAATTAGCACATTTTGGTACGATGATTGCTCAACTTATTGTTGGGTAGTCAGATTCCCTAAAAGGAGCCTGACTGGGAAATAAAAAGAGAAAAAACAGCGCCCCACAAAGCAATAAAGAATGCTGAGGTAGATCGTCATCATGAGCGAAGCCGAAGGATCTCAACATGAAAAAAGCACAGCAGTTCACAGCATCGATCGTATAAAAATTATTTGACACCCTTATACCTCGGCATATATAAGCGAGGAAATTATGTTCACGGCGGTGGACAGTAAATTTTGGTTCCAAACAAGAGGTAAAGGATGAAAACAAATACTTTCTTAAACCGAATCTTTACTTTAACACTCTCAATTCCGTTACTAATCATAGTTGGGTGTACAGATGCACCGAAGCAGTATGGAACAGAGACACCACCTGCTGTTAACCCTTCCGAAATTCGACCAGATATGGAACACAAAATTGAGATTTCGGGGGATCTTTTTCAAAATACAAAGGATAACGATTCATTTACGAGAGAAAACAGCCTTAAGCCCATTTATTACAAAGAAAAGATGAAAAACAAAGAGGGTGATGAAATTCTTGTGAATGGTGCAGCAGGTATTCTTATGACTGGTGCATTTCAGGAGGATGTATCTACAACGTTTGAAAAAGCAGAAGCGATGATGGAAAAAACTTCTTGGACTAGAAACTATATAAATGGGTCAATGTATGTTTACCCCTCCGGCATTGTTGTCTTGTGGAGAAAGGGTACTCCTAGAGTTCCTGTTTTTATTCAACTCCAAACATCTTATCAGGGAGCTCTTAAGGTTCCTGGGGAAATAGGAGAACTAAAGTTTAAAAGAGAATATACTCAGTTTTTTACCGAAAATGAAGAAGGCAAACTTGGTCAATCCTTTATTACAAAACTATACAATGCCCTAAATGAAAAAGATTCTGCATTCAATTGTTTAAATCCAGGCTCAGGAATACCACCTGCATGCAGGGTACTTGTTAGACCTGCAGAGATTGTATTTATTTGGCCTGGTTTTGTTATTGCCTTTGCCAAAGATAGGAAGACTTTATTTTTTATGTCCCTTTCAAGGGCCGTAAATAATGGAAATCTTAGCAGTGAATTTGATTTAACGAAGGGAACGCTTCTGGTAGACCCTGAAAATTTGGACTCACCTGAGAATATCAAACTTGGAGATACCTGGGGTGGAACTTATGAAAAATTAAATAAAAATATAAAAGAGGGTGAACCAGAAGTAAATTCTTTAACTTCTCAATTTAAAGATTTCTTTCTCAAAGATTTTACTGGAATTTCTTTAGGAATAAATAAATCAGAATTTGGGCGTACTTATATTGAACCCGATAGTGGTGAAATATTGTCCGGGATAGAAATTGCTGGTGGATTTCAAAAACTCATCAGAGTAAATTCTAACTATATTGAAATTGTTAATAGTGAAAATGGGTTCGAATTCTTAAGCGTACCTAGGGTTATGTTCAAGCTAAGATCTTTGTGGTCATCAGAAGATCCTCAAAAATTTATTGAGGGCTTAAAAAAATCGACAAGTTCATTGGTACCTTTATCAGTTGAGCAGATATATCAGATACTGAACCATTATTTAGTAAAAGAGTTTGAAAGTTCGGATCCATTTGGGCCTTCATTCAAAAAGCCTGTGGAGCATAACTATTTGTCAGTTGGGACTGCAATAGATGGTGAAGAAAAACAGCAAAAATTTGTTGGCGAACTTACAAAGTTATTGACAGAAAACATTGCAACAAGTGAAGGCGATGTTATCTTGGCCAAAAAGAGTGGATTCCATAAAAATACTAGTCAAAAAACATTTAAGAGTGCAGTTGTTCAATATGACCAGGCGAATGACAAGGGTAAGTTAATCTCTTTTGATTTCTCCCAGGAGTCAGGACAATTAGATTCAATCTTGGTTGCCTTGTGGAGTAATCAATTTAATAAATTAGTAATACCAGCAATTCAAAAACCCCTTGAAGACAACGGAGAACCAGTTAGCTCACTTGCCGGTTTCGAATTGGGTTCGAGCCTGACAATTAGCGAAATTGATTCTGGAAGGTACGAAGCTACCGTCCATTACAAAAAAGACGACTATTCTATGGTTTCAAGAGCCCAATACAATAAAAATGACAACTTGGATGTTGTTGCTGTTGATGGTGATAGGGCAAGGAAGAAAGGAATTAAGGTACATTCACTGTTATTTGGAGATATTGATGTAAAGGTATCAGTAGTTCCTCATCCAACTGAAAAAGATACATTTACTATAGTTGGGGTTGCGACTGATTGGCAGATTGCGGGCATTGGAAAACTATGCGGAGTTACACTAAATGCAGCTTTGGGAATGAAGGATTCCGAATTTCAAACAACTCTGAGTGAGGCACTGAAATCTGCAAAAGTAAATCCAAAGGATTGCTTCAGAGCCTATAAGAGCGAAGTGGAGCCTTCTAGAAATGGAATTTATTATTTTCCAAATGAGGGGGTAGCAATAGGATTTGATAATAGAGAACTCACTACCGTGTTTATTTATTCGGTTAATTAAAGAGGTAATGAAAATGAAAAATCTTAAAATAGTTTTAATTCTAGTTGCATCTATAGCATTAACTTCTTGTGCAAAACAGCGTCCGGTTGAAACCAGGAAGGATCCGGAACATTCGTGGATTTCAAAAGAACCCTTTGTTGGTTCTGGCAAAGGTAAAGCGTGGCTGTATAAGGTGACTGTAACTAAAACCTCTTCAAATATTGGTTTTGTGATTGTTGGACTTACAAGTGATGTAAGGCTTGGTCACTTTGAATTTTCAAAAGACAAATTACGTTTAATTAATGATGTTACTTCTACAGAACCTACTGATAAGTATTCAAGGGGTCTTCTTAACGAATGGGACATTACTCATCACGATGTTAAGCTTGCCGAATCAGATGGAAAAGTTACCAATAAAGAGGTCGAGGACACAGAGGATAAAACATGGGAACAGAAGAGGCAATTTCAGATAAAATTTGAATCTTCAAATATATCGGAAGTTTCTGCATTTCCTGAAATTGGCCTTGACGCCCTATTTGAATGTTTTGATAAAAAATCATCATCACTGGTTCCTGGCTCACTGGCAATTTCAGATGACTATCTTAGCTGGGATGTTGATGTTAGTTATGAAAAGTCACCCATGTGTGATTTAGATATACGTAGATTCAAGAATTTAGATTTTACATACTCTGTTCGATATAAATATTCATTTAAAAAAGACGAAAAGAGCTCTTATGCTCCGTATGTATATAAGGGTACAGATGATCCAGTAATTTCAAAACATGGAATGTTTAGGTCAAAGCTAGAAACACTTGATCCCAAAACCGGGGCCTACAAAATTTCCTATTTGATGAATAGGTGGGATCCAAATAAAACCCATCACTACTATTTTACAAAAGATTTTCCGGAAGAATATAAATCATTATTCACAGATCCTGAAAAAGGGATATTTGCCCGGACCAACGCCATATTTATTGAAAATAATTTGCCGACGCGCTTTGAAATACATGAAAATAACTGGGATGACGGGAATGTAAAAGAATTAGGTGATCTTCGTTATTCATTCATACATTTCGTTAATAGTAAAGGTTCCTATGTAAACAACCAACATATTTTGGGATATGGACCATCCGACAACCATCCACTTACTGGAGAACTAATAAGTGGTACCGTTAACGTGTGGGTAGAGGGTTTGAAGCTAGTTCTTGAGCAAATGAATAGAAACATTTCGCTTAATAAAGAAGAATTTGCACGATCAAGCATTATAAATGCAATGTCGGAGACCTTAAAAACAGAAGGATTTACCTCTGATGTGAATACGTGGACTAACAACTTTGATCTTTCAAAGGGGAGAGGGGAAGCATACAACAAATTGCTTCTAGATCCCTCGTTAACATTTGCACCTCCCGGTGGATACTTGACTATAAGTAAAACTTCTGACCACGAAGGAGCTATAAATAATTTTGATGGCACTGAAAAAACGGAGGAGAGAATTGAAAAATTGATTTCTAGAGCCTGGAGCGGCGGTAGTACCAACAATGTGTCTATCGTGAATAATTACGTAAGAGAGGTAATCAATGAGTATGAGAAAATAGAACAAAAACGTATTTCAAATCCCAAGAATAGCGTTGTAATGTTTTTGTTTGAAAAAATAGTAGGTGCAGCCGAAGCTTTAGAAAAGGGAGTGAATGTAGACCAGTTGATATATAACATTTTAAGTGAGTTATGCTTCCATGAATTCGGACATACTCTTGGTTTAAGACACAATTTTAAATCATCAGCAGATAAGTTACGTTATCCAAAGCCGGTACTTGCTTCAGATAAAGATGGAAAAGCGATTTATGTTCATCCGATGGAGACGGCTTCTGTTATGGACTACAATTCGCCAGAAACGTTAACCAATTATCATCAGTACAATGACTGGGGCCCTTATGACAAAGCCACGCTTGCATTTGCTTATAGCGACGGCGAAAAAGTGTCTTCGCGAAAGTTTTTGTATTGTACAGATGAGCATAGACCTTTGAACGCTACTTGCAGACCTTATGATTCTGGATCTACTTTGTCTGAAATGCTGTTAAGTCGTATTAAGTCATATGTTGGTTATTACAAGATTAGAAACTTTAGATTCTTGAACGATTATTTTGACTCTTCAGAATACATAGGTGCTGCACATGGCCAAATGCGTAGCATAAAGCAATATCTTGCGACTTGGCTCAATGGACTTAATTCGGAAAAAATAAAACAATTGCTGAGCTCACCTTCATATGGTTACTCGCCGGAAGATGCTACCGATTATGCTGACGAGATCGTTAATGATTTCAAGCGTACACAACTCTTAGCAATCGCATTCTATGATGCCGTTCTCCAACAAAGTTCTGCGGGAATGAATTGGAGATCAGAGTACCATCCTTTTTCAGGCGAGTTGATCCGCATTGGTATTTTGCCTGATAAAATATTTGCTATGCGGTATCTAATGGGGAACGATGCAATACCTTATGACATCAATAATAAGCGCCCTTACATGTCATATTTGATGGTGAGTGAGACACCTGAGTTTAAAAATATATTAACTAAGGTTATTGAAAACTCACTTACTTTAAGGCGTGATATGGAACCATGGTTTCTGGATTATGCACGCGCATTATTCGCAGATACCGCTAAGGACTTTTATAATGAGGATAATGTAAGCTTAATTCAAAGGATAAAGTTTGGAAGGTATACGCGCAAAGAATTGAAAGAGACTTTTGGTAACGAGATTTTGGATCATATAGATAAAAAAGATGTTTTAATAACACAGAGTGAAGATCCATATTTCGTAACTGATACTAAAGTTGGAGTTGTATACAATCCGAATGATGATCATTATTACATGGCATCTGAAAATCTAAATCCTTATGCCTATACCGTAATAGAGTCCCTGGTAGATAGCATCGACAGTGAAAATGCCAATGGTGGTACGAGGCAAGAAATTGTTAATCTGTATAAACTCTATAATGCTGCTAATAATTCGGATTAATTATTTTATTTAGAGAGATGAGGGTACCTATGAAAAGATACTTTAACAGTTATAAAGTACGGGTGGGTGCCCTCCTTGTTTTTCTCTTGATGGGATCCTCTGCTTTTGCGCAGAATGTCTCAAAAAAGCCAATCTCAAATAGCAACGACCCATTCCTTGCTCAGGCAACGGCTACTCCTACAGCGACCACTGCTACATCTACAACGGCTGCTACGGTGGATGAGAAGTCGAAGCCATGGTCTGTTGTGGTCGGGGCGGATCAGTACCTTGGATTCTATGAGAATACCGGGCAGTATACATCATTTACATTAAGTCCAAGCTATAAGATTAATGATCGAAATACAGTCCTGATCGTTCAGGGGATTGATAAGTACTACGAAGTGCCTCAGATTAATGGTGAAGAGGTATCATTTAGCGATATGTCATTGAGACATATTTATACACTCTTTCCAGATATCAATGGTTTTAGTTTGAAGTGGAGGGCATCTGCTACGCTTCCACTCTCTACGGTCTCTCGTGATCAGGACAATATAACTAAACTTGGTGGGATGTTTATAGCTTCAAGAAAATTCTTCGATGTTTTTACATTAACTTATAAACCATTTATCAGTTATTCAGTAAATCAATTCAGCACAACTGTTGGCGGTAAACCTCTAAAACGTGGCGCGCTTGGTAATTATATAGAGGGACAGATAGATTTTACTGATAAGTTGAATTTGTTTAACAGGTTTATGGCCCAATATAATTCCTATGAAAGAGTCGCTGGGGATAATAAACCGAGACAGCCTGAGGGAGATTATTTGTTTGAGAGTTTTCTCGGGTATCAGGTTGTAAAGAACCTTGAGGCTCATGTGGGGTATTCATACTCAGATTCCATGATTAAGCAGGGTAGGTATGAGATGAATATATATGACACTGAAAAGTCGAGGTGGTTGATGGGCGTGGAGTTTAATTTCTAATGTCATCCCGACGAAAGTCGGGATCCCGGTTTTCACCGGGATGACTTTAGGGGATCCCCTACGGCCTTCGGCCTGGGGATGACGAAATAGATTCCGGCTTTCGCGGGAATGACGATGGGGATCCCCGACGCGACTTCGTCGCTGGGGATGGCAGTGTGGGTTGATATGAAACAAACTAAATTTACATTTTTTATTTTTAGTATTTTGGCTCTGCTTTTTGTTTCAATTGAAGTATTTGCACAGGGTTCGAATGCGGGGTCGATTAATCAGAGTGTTGAGGGTGAAAAGCCATTTAATGTCTTGTTTTCTTCGCAGCACCATGTCGGGTTTGGCCCGACGGTGGATCCATATACACAATTTTTGCTGGGTGGCGCTTATAAGCTCTCGGATAGTCATGAATTGTCGCTTATTATTCCAGCCAAGAAACTCTATGTTGTGCCGAAGTATGGCGTTTCTGAGTTTCAGTTTGATGAAACCTATCTTTATCATTTAATGACTATTTCTCCAGATTTGTATGGGTTTGTTTTGCAATGGAGAAGTGGTGTGACTCTTCCGACATCGTATAAATCGCTGGAGAATGGAATATATACGGTGCCAAGCGGGACCATGATTATAGGGAGAGATTTTTTTAATAAGAAGTTAAATCTTAGTTATCGGCCATACACACGATATTATTTTAAGGCGTATCAGGCAACCGGCGATGGAGAACCGTTGCCAAAATACGATCTGGGTCATGAGATGATTGTAACTTGTTATATTATACCGGATTTATCCCTGTCCCTTGGAGCAAGTGGAGAGACCCAGTGGGTGGAAAGGGTTGCGCATGCAAAAGTCGATGATCCAACAGCATATGCGAAATATGGTTATAACGCTTCGGCGGCCTACCAGATTACAAGGGTCTTAGGGGCAGAGATCGGGTACGGCCAGTCTGACTCATTCATCAAGGATCCCCGATACGAGGTGAACACTTACGATCCGGATGAGTCGAGGATGTATTTCGGGGTTAATTTTAGATTTTAGATTGCTTCGCTTCGCTCGCAATGACGAAAACGTCATCCCCGTGAAAACGGGGATCTAGATTCCCGCTTTCGCGGGAATGACACGTGGGTGCTCGCAATGACGATAAAAAAGGGCCCCTCGAAATTCCAGCTACACAAAATGGTTTTGCAGGCAGCGTGCCAGGATTAATATTACATGATTGGCAAATTCTCCAATGATATCAGTATGTTGCATTACGTGGTATTTTGTGGATTGGGGAAGAGTAACAGTTAATGTCTCTTGTGGTGCCGAAAAAAGTCCAAAGATTTTATGTCATTCCCGCGAAGGCGGGAATCTAGATCCCCGTTTTCACGGGGATGACAATACACGGGGATGACAAGTACACGGGGATGACAAGTACACGGGGATGACAAGTACACGGGGATGACAATAAATGTATTAGTGATGAAATCCTCTTGCCTGCTGGAACTCTTTTCCGTGTTTGCCATGGCCGGTGGTTAATTTTTCTCCAGCCTTGCTGATTCTCATGCCATAGAATGAGCGATGTACAAAGAAGAGGCCGACCAGGAGTAAAAAGATTCCTATATAGAGACCGGTTACTCCGGCGGAGTGGGCGATCTCTGCGGCGAGAAGTCCAAACAGGGTTGTAAATTTAATGATCGGGTTTAATGCAACGGAGGATGTGTCTTTAAACGGGTCCCCGACCGTGTCTCCAACGACTGTTGCGGCATGGAGTGGGGTGCCCTTTTCGCCAAGGTCTACTTCAACCCATTTCTTGGCGTTATCCCATGCGCCACCGGTGTTTGCCATAAACATTGCCTGGTAGAGGCCAAAAACCGCGATTGAAATGAGATAGCTTGCGAAGAATGTCGCGTCGAAGCACGCGAATGCGAGTGTGAATGAGAAGATGACGCCAAATATGTTTACCATCCCTGATTGTGCGTATTGGGTGCAGATTTTTACTACCTCTTTTGAGGCTTCTACTGAGGCTTTTTCAACTGTATCCAGTTTTATATTTTTCTTTATGTATTCAACTGCCCTGTATGCTCCCGTTGTTACGGCCTGCATTGATGCCCCGGTGAACCAATAGATTACAGCCCCTCCGGTTATGAGACCAAGAAGGACCCGTGGGTCAAGCAGATCGAGTGTTAGATTCAGGAGAAGGATGATTGAGAAAATCATCGTTGTGGCTCCGATTACTGCGGTTCCTATAAGGACAGGTTTTGCTGTT
>MGRR01000094.1:0-6316 GCA_001798265.1 Deltaproteobacteria bacterium RIFCSPHIGHO2_12_FULL_43_9 | reverse complement strand
TGTATTCCCTGCGGAATCGTTTTCTTCGAGGTAGTGCTTTCCCCTAACAAAGTCTGGCGTGAATCCAAACTCAGATTTAATTTCATTTGCTATGTTTGGGGTTGTGCTGATTTGGGAGAGCTCAAAAACAGACTGAGCGTTGTCTGTTACCGGGCCATAAGAATCGACTGCGATTGTCACGGGGCCCATGCCTAAGAATCCAAATGCGACAAGCCCGAACGCGAATACCGTCGGGTAAACCATAAATTGATCCAGCCCTGTCTGGCTTGTGATAAAGGCGATAAACATTAATGCGACAAGGCTTATGCCCTTCCAGAATGCGGAGAAGTTTCCGGCCACAAGGCCTGAGAGAATCGTGAGTGATGCGCCACCCTCTCTGGCGGCAGCGACGATTTCAGCGACATGTTTCGATTTGGTTGAGGTAAATACCTTGGTTAGTTCCGGTATAAGTGCCGCAGCAACCGTTCCGCAGCTGATAATTATTGAGAGTTTCCACCATAAATCTTCCCCGAGATCCGCGATCAAAAGGTTGCTTACGAAGAATGTGACGATTATAGACACTATTGATGTAATCCAGACGAGTGATGTGAGTGGTGTTTCAAAATTGAACTTGGTTTTGTGTCCAAAGATCTGTTTTGAGATTCTGCCGTTAATCCAGTAGGAGAATATGGAGGTTACTATCATCAGGACCCGCATCGCGAAGATCCAGACTATGAATTTTCCCTGAAGATCAGCACCGCCGGGACCAAGTATCAGGCTTCCGCCATCAGGGCGAGTCATGCCGACCGCGAGGACTATGAAGCTGATAAGTGCTACGCCAGTAACTCCATATGTTTCAAAACCATCCGCCGTTGGGCCAACCGAGTCTCCGGCATTATCACCCGTGCAGTCCGCGATTACACCTGGGTTTCTAGCGTCATCCTCTTTTATGTTAAAGACGATCTTCATCAGGTCTGAGCCGATATCGGCAATCTTTGTAAAGATGCCCCCGCAGATTCTAAGTGCCGAGGCGCCCAGCGACTCCCCAATCGCGAATCCTACGAAGCAGGCCCCTGCACTCTCTCCTGGAATAAAGAGGAGAATAAAGATCATCATAAAAAGTTCGACGCATATTAAAAGTACGCCGATTGACATCCCTGCTCTAAGTGGGATGTCGATTATTGAGTAGGGGAGGCCTCTTAATGAGGCGAACGCGGTTCTGGAATTCGCGTAGTTGTTAATCCTGATTCCAAACCATGCGACGCTGAATGAACCAAGGATTCCGAGTACTGACCAGAGAAGGATTAAAAAGACCTTTGGTAATTCTAGATTCTGTAAAAAGGCGAAATAGTAGAATATGCAACCACCGATAAAAAGCTCTAGAACTATTAAGAATTTTCCCTGCTGAAAAAGGTATGTTTTGCATGTTTCATAGATTAGTTGTGAGACATCAAGCAGGGATTGGTGCGCGGGAAGGCGTTTGGTTTTTCTAAACTCCCATAATCCAAAGAGCATTCCTAAGACAGCAATCACCATCCCCCAGCCAAGGAGTGCTACCCCTGTTATGGTAGACCCAAAGATATTATAGGTTGATGTCAGCTCAGGAATTTTTATCTCTACCTCACTAGCGAATGCGGTGAGTGGAGCGAATATGGCTAGAGCCTGAAACAGCGTGGCAAAGATTCTCTTTTTCACAGGTCTTACCCCTCAAAATTAATATGAAGTTTAGCGGAAGAGTAATAATTAACCTTACGATGGATGTCAAAGAATACTTGGGGACGGACGTCCTTGTGAGCAGCTCCATTCAGCACTGTTCACAAGGACGTCCGTCCCCTATTGATCTAAACCGCATTTTTTGCCAGATAAATTCGTTCTATGCCTTGCAATTTGGCGATAAACAAATTCACAAAATGGTCCAAAAAGTGGGATATGCTCATATTTCCAGAGCAAAATTTTGTATTTTCCTGCAAGCGACAGGGCTTTAAGAGCAGCATGTGCTCCTGAGTAGACTGTTTTATCCGGCATAATGAGTTGAACAGCTTCCTGGCAGGCCTTTTTGGTAATTTGTGGATATGAACCCAAATGCTCTTGATATGGCAAATAAACTACCTTTCCAATTGTGATTTTATCCCACTTTTTAATCCATTTTTGACAAAAACCGCAGTCGCCATCATAAAGCATTACTGGTACATTAGGGTGGTTCATATATCCATCCGTGAGAAATGTTTATGAAAAACAAAATTAATTCTAGCACGATTTATTCAAAGACTATAAAAAGTCCGATTGGCACCCTGACACTTGTTTCTACAATGAGCTCCCTTTTGGCTATCGATTGGGGCACGAATAATAGGCATCATGTGGGTTGTTGCCAAATTTTGGAGGATTCCGAATCTCAATTGAATGAATATTTTAGCGGGAAAAGAAGGGTGTTTGAATTGCCGTTCGATTTACAAGGGACAAAGTTTCAAAAAAGGGTGTGGAATGAACTTAGAAAAATACCTTTCGGACAAACCAGGACCTACAAAGAGATTGCGCAGTCAATAGGAAGCAGTGGCGCGTTTCGCGCGGTAGGCATGGCATGCAGTCAAAACCCTCTTCCAATAGTTGTTCCTTGTCACAGGGCTATAGGTTCCAATAAGCGGTTAATTGGGTTTACTGGCGGAATTGATAAGAAAGCATTTCTTTTGAAACATGAATACTATTTATAGGATAGCTTTACGTTTTCAAGTTTCAGATAGATTGTCCCCTCAAGCGTTTCATCAAGAAGGGGTGGCTCTTTGTTCTCTTCCTCCCCACCCCACTCAGAAATATCAGCTACCAGAAGCTTGATGTCCATTTTAATATTGTAAAATGTTTTGCACTTTTCATCACTACTGGCACTGGCTTTTATTGATGACATTGGTAGCACGAGCCTTTCGTCATCATTTAGGTAGCTGCCTTCCAGGTCAAAAACAGACTCTTTCCCATCCTTCATTAATGCGGATAGATCAATGCCCTTCTTGAGCGATATGTTCGAGGTAGAAAAACCATTGGTGCATAATATAACAGAAACAAGGTTCACGCCCTCCTTCTGGACGGATATTATGGCCCCCCCCACTAGTTTGCCTTTCGAGTCGGTTATTTTAACACCGCTACCCAGTTGCAACGGCGAAGAGAAATTATTGGCCACGGCAAAATCGCCTATGATCTCCTCATACGTTGGTGCATCCTTGTCTTTAGAACACGGGACAACCATGTAGGTTCCCTCCGCGTACGCGATGGTGGAAAAAATAGAAAGAACTAATACGATAGAAAAACAGCCCATTTTCATATAACAGCCCCCCTTACGGAACGGCCAGATACCAAGACCCAGCCTGGGAACGGAGGGTATTTCACCATGCAGTGGGTGTCAACTCAGTACAACGGTTCAATTTTGGAATCTTAATTTTAGACCGAGACGTCAATTAGACAGCCAAAAACATATCCTTCGGCTTTGCCTCAGGATGACGTTGCTTCGTCTCAGGATGGCCAAAGATATAGGCATAGGTTGACATTTACCAATATAGGTTATAATATACCACTATGAGTTCAACTTTGATTTATCATCTCAAAGAGATGGTTAAGGACCGATATGTTTTGGAACAAAAAATCTTTGCGGTTGATGATTTCAGGAGATTTCCGGATGGTATTAAATACAGATTAGTTTTTATAGATACTGAAACGGACAGCAGAGTTCTAATGGATAACCATCATCCGAAGGGGCACCATATTCACTTAGACGATCAGGAATTTAGTTACCTGTATTTGGGAGAAGGGCAGCTGGTCGATGATTTTAAAAAATATATATTTCAACACCTGGGGGTGAGAATATGAAAAAGTTAGTTATTTCCTTAAAGACACCTACTGAAGCGCTTGAGGATTTCAAGGGGGCACTTATTCGTGCAAAGAAAAAAAAGGGAAATGTCGAGCCGCATTTTGAGATTGCGTTTGATAACAAGCAAGATTTTGACAGATTTGTTAAAAATATTTCTGTTTTAATTTGTATACAGGCACTCAAGCCCCGGTCTGTATATGAACTGGCGAAAATAACGGGAATGGATCAGTCAAATCTAAATAAGCTTATACTGTTTTTTGAAGAAATTGGAGCGGTGAAGATAAGGGAATCCAAGGTCAAAGGTCGAGCCGTCAAAACTCCTATTGTTGAATATCAAAAAATTGAATTTGATTTGGCCGCATAGATTTTTAAACGTACGAATTCGCGGCAGAAAAAGTGGAGCTGATCGGGATCGAACCGACGACCTCTTCAATGCCATTGAAGCGCTCTCCCAACTGAGCTACAGCCCCGTAAGATTTTCAAAGAGATCCTTCGGCTTCGCCTCAGGATGACGTTGCTTCGCCTCAGGATGACGTTGCTTCGCCTCAGGATGACGTCGTTATGCCCCAGGATGACGAAAGAGATTGCGGAGCCTGTCCTGAACGCAGTGAAGGATCCCCTTCGGCCCTCCTCGCAATGACGCTTCCGTCATTGCGAGGAGGGCCGAAGGGGAAGGAATCTCGCGTTGAGATTCCTTCGGTCGTTTCACTCCCTCGGAATGACGATGACGTCATGTTATCGAAAGTACTATCTTTCCAAACTGTTCGCGGCTCTCCATGATCCTGTGAGCTTCTTGTGCTTTTTCTAAAGGGAGAACCTTGTCTACGACCGGTTTTAGTTTCTTTTGATTTACGAAGTCAAGAATTTTAAATAGGTCTCCCTTTCTACCCATCATATTTCCAAGGATTGTAATCTGTCTGAAGAAAACATGATTGATGTCTGTTGTGGCGTCTTTCCCTGATGTTGCGCCACATGTGACAATTCTGCCACCTGTTCTGGTTGCTAAAATCGATTTTTCCCATGTTGCCTTTCCAACATGCTCAAAGACCACATCTGCGCCAGCCTTGTTTGTGATTTTTCTTGCCTCTTCGGAGAAATCTTTCTTTTCGTAGTTTATCAGGTGATCAGCACCGAGTGACTGCGCGAGTTTTAATTTTTTTTCTGTTGATGCTGTGGCTATTACAGTGCAGCCAAAAAGTTTCGCAATCTGAACCGCTATTGCTCCGATGCCACTCCCCGCGGCTAGTACAAGTACCGTTTCTCCAGGTTGAATCTTTGCTTTGTTAACAAGCATGTTCCACGCGGTTAAAAATGTGAGAGGGATTGCCGCCGCGTCTGTCCAGCTCATGTTTTGTGGGTATGGGAGAATGTTCTGTCTAGGGACGGATATGAACTGCGCGTAACCACCATTTTGTAATGTGCCGATAATGTTATACTGCCGGCAGAAATTGTCATGCCCCAGCAGGCAATCTGCGCAATGTCCGCAACTCAACCCTGGGTTTAAAAGAACCTTATCCCCTTTTTTTAGATCGTTGATTGATTCTCCGGTTGTTTCTATCTCTCCTGAAATGTCAGAGCCGAGAATGTGTGGGAATTTTAAGTTTAGTCCTCTAAGACCCTCTCGAACCCAAATGTCTAGATGGTTAAGGGCGCATGCGTGTATTTTTACAAGGACCTCATTTGGTTTTGGTTTCGGGGTGGGGAGATCTATCTGTTCTAAGACATCTAGGCTACCATTTTTTTTAATTGCTACGGCTTTCATATATTTGTCCTTTGCTGGGGACAGACGTCTTTGTGAACAGTTCCTAAATGGAACTGTTCACAAAGACGTCTGTCCCCAATATCTTGATTCAAATAAATCTTTTATTTTCGGGTCCTCTTTCTGTGCTTTTTTACATAAGAGCTCTGTTGCTCTGTTTGCTTCATTTATTATTTCTTGCGCATTTATGCCGGGCCACCCAAGCTCCCTTGAGTATCTAATCTCTCCATCGACCATGACAATATCTACTTCATCGGTGGAGGCGGAAAAAACTATTGTGTTGGGAATATCATGAAGCGGATTCATTCTTGGTGAGTCTGTTCTAATGACAATTATGTCTCCCCGTTTACCAGCCTCCAGTGTTCCAATCTCTTTTTCAACGCCAATGGCTTTCGCGCCATTAATTGTTGCCATCTTTAGGAGTTCCATTGCCTTGAACATGTGGGGTGTGCCGCTTCTTGCAGAGTGGGCAAGGGCGGTGATCCTTAGCTCTTTTAGGAGGTCCATATCGTCGTTTGAGCAGGAGGCATCGGTTGCTATAGCAATCGAAATTCCACTTTTTATAAATTCATGGAGTGGAGCCAGCTGCTCAAAAAGGAGCTGGGAGGCGGGGCAGTGCGCGATGTTGGTCTTGTATTTCGCGAGAATCTCTATGTCGTTGCTGTTGACATGGATGCAATGCGCGGCCAGTGTTCTTGGTCCAAGAACACCAAGGTCGGCTACAT
>MGRR01000093.1 GCA_001798265.1 Deltaproteobacteria bacterium RIFCSPHIGHO2_12_FULL_43_9 | reverse complement strand
CCTGTACCAACCCCCCTGCCGGTTAACCCAGTGAAAGGCGCTGATCTTATGCCCAAACGGACCACCGGGGGGCTGGCCACCCACCATTGTCAGCCAACCGGTTACGGAGAGTGAGGGGAGCGGGGGTACAAAATTTTTAACCCACGTCCCATTATGAAAAAATTTACCAAGCGCCGGGTAATAATCGGGATAATCCTTGATCTGGTGTACAAGCCAGTCACTCTGCAGGCCATCTACACCGATTAGAACCACCCTTCTCTGCTTTTTGGGGTTTATCTTTTCAACGGCAACATTCATTTCGGAAACAAAGGAAGGGAAGTCATCGAACGCGAAGGAGGGGGGAGACATTATGACCAGAAAGGTGATGATTAGTAGTCTCAAATTGACACCAGTTGCTTATACAACCAAGCATGCCAAATATCTTATATCCGCTATGATGCAATTCTTGTTCCCAATTTGTAAACACCTTTATATAATATTTTTCGGGGGGTAGCTGAATGCGTAATGAAGTGCAGTAGACTCTGTATCTGACTGGAGAAGCGTGTTTTTCCCGGGTTACTTTTTAACCATCTCCCAAAACTCTCTCGAAGAAACTATTTTAGTCACCTCAAATTCTTTTAATACCAATAGATCTCTATCTCCAGATATAATTATATTTGCCATTACATTCCTGGCAAGACCAAGTATGTGTAAATCAGATTCATCCCGACATTTTGAGGATTCTATTTCTGTTGGAATTGATATTTTACAATGCCCTAATAAATAGGTTCTTATTTCTTTAATTATCCGGTCAGGTAATTTAATTTTTGAAGCTAAATTATGTTCAATCTCTCCGAGGATTTCCTCGCTTATATAAATTTCGTGGTTAGAAATACAATATTCAAAAATTGAATGACAAATTCCATGGGTTGCAAATGCCGCAATAATTATATTGGAATCTAATATAAGTTTCACGATATTAATTTAAAAACATCTTCGTCCGTTAGAACACCTTGCGCTTCCGCGAAGGGAAGCACTTTATTCCGCAATGTTCTAAATTTATATATTGCCAAATACCTTTTAATAGCCTCTCTTATAATTTCACTTGCCGACCTATCTTCAGAGGCACAAATAGATTGAAGCTCTTTAATAAGCTCTTTAGATAATCTAAATGTAATTACTGGTTTTAATTTCATGACGCCACCTATGTATTACATAGTAATACAGAATGCGGGGCTTGGCAATCGATTTTTTATATGTAATATCAAGTACTTGTGCTGAATTTATGGCTTTGTTGCGTAAATCACCTCGTCACCCCCAGCTGCGAAGCAGCGTCGGGGGTCTCCCCGAACGGATGCCATACGCCGCCTTCGGCGGCTTGGCATGACGACGAATGGACCCATGGTGATACGGGGCTTTATGCAACAAAGCCTGAATTTATCATTTCTTCCGGTAGAATCTCAGAACAAAAAACAACACCATCAACAGAAAGATTGCAAATATTATCAGAGCCGCGTCACTATAAAACCTTTCCATAACCGCTAGTGGCACCCTTAATCTGGAAGCGAGATAGACCTCCACGCTCGTGATAATGCTCATACCAATAAAATCTAGTACCAGAAATTTCCAAAACGGCATCTTTACAATCCCGGCAGTAATAAAGGTAGGCGTTCTGACACCAGGGATAAAGGCAACGATCAAAATGCTCTGCACCCCAAATCTTTGAAAGAACCTGTCGATCCGGTTTCGCCTTTTTGGTGTGAGAATTCTGTGAACGAATGGAACAAACTTATGGAGCTTTCCGATGTGATACAACATCACATCGGCGCAGATTATTGACGCGAAAGAGACGACAAGAACATCCAGAAAGTGAAATACCCCCTGCCCCACCAGAAAACCGGCGATCAAAACAACCAGATCCTGGGAAACCGGCGCCCCGACCCCGCATGAGAGAATCAGAAGTGAAACGGCAACAAGCCCATACTGATTTATCCAGCTCAGAATCTCTTCCATCACCACCTCAAAAACTTAAGACCATCAGGATGTGCCCCCTGTTATCGGATTGCTGAACAGGGGCTTCTATAAACTGAAAACCGAAGAAATATCTTATATAAAAATTGGTCATCAAACTGTAATTTACACCAAACCCGGTACTCCCCAAAGACAAACTTGGCGACAATTCCGGCAATTGATCCAGTGAAAACACCCGCCCGTAATCAATAAACAGGAAAAAATCGACCTCATCATTAAATTTTTCCATATTTATTAACTTGGTAAATGAAAACAGGGGAAAATGGAGCTCACTGTTAAAAAAGAATCCCTGGTCGCCACTAGCTAAGGATTCATCATATCCACGAATAGTCTCCCATCCGCCCAAATCCAACTGCTCCTGATCAGGGAGTGCGGCCGTTGAAAATTGATAATCAAATTGTTCAAAGAGATAAAAATTCAGTGGGAGATTGAAATTTTTATTAAAATTAAATTCACCATAAAAATAGTTCGACCTCGCGTTTTGCCTCAACGTCTGGAATCTCGCGTCGGAATTCGCCTCTGACACACCACCCGGGCTATAAACCAAAAGGATACTCGCATCCGTATCCCCCATAAAATCTGTAAAATCGACCTCGTAAAATCCATTTAACTGGAATATCTGCTCAGGCAGTGGCGCTAACACGGTTGCTCTCTGATCGAAGAGATTATCCGTCTCCTTAATATCAAGCCCCAACTCAACACTATTGATCACACCCTTGATAATCTCTGGCAGTGGAATCAGATATCTTGGGCTAATCTGCCACGCCTCACCCTCCATATCCATCTGGGAGGCGAGCCCCGATCGAAGGGATGTCCATCCACCATATGTTATGAAGGTATCTCCCCAGGGGAGGAGAAAATCTGTAATCCCGGTATACGCCTGCTGCGTCCCTTCGACCGAATTAATGATATTGAGATTGAGATTAAAATAATCCTTTCTGACCTTTTCTACCGCCAGACCGACGATATAACGGTTATCATTCTCCAGGGTAGTTCCATAATCGTGCATACTCACGTATGGCCTGAAATATACCCCCTCCTCTTTCTTCGGGATCAACTCCTGCGGGGCAATCACCGGCCACTCCTGCGCAAAAGAAGGGATTGGGAGTAGAAAAATAATTAGTAGCAGTTTTAAGGATAGTAAAATAAAATGAATTTCTTTCATTATTGACACCCACCCGATTGCCACATATACCTAATCAAAAGATTAAAACATTTAAGAGAGTAGCTCCACTCTAAAATGAAAGATACGAAAAAGAATTATAAGGATAAGATTGTTTTTATCACTGGCGCCGCCCATGGAATAGGTTTGTCCCTTGCCAGATTATACGATCAGCATGGGGCAAGGGTCATCGCGGTTGATATTGATAGCGAAAATCTCAAAAAGGCTGAAAAGTGGCTACAAAACGCCTATTTTTTTTGCTGCGATATCACCGACCGACAGAGGGTTTATGAATTGGGTGCAAGGATCATCCGTGAAATCGGGGTCCCCGATATCGTTGTCAATAATGCCGGAATAGTCGAAAACGCAAAATTCCTTGACTGCCCTGATCATCTTCTTGAGAAGACAATGAATGTTAACATAATCTCCCATTTCTGGGTTTTAAAAGCCTTTTTGCCGGCAATGATCAGTAAAGGAGATGGGCATATCTGTGCGATTGCGTCAGCCGCGGGGCTAATGGGTGTCCCCGGTATGGCGACATACTGCGCCTCCAAGCACTCGGTTATCGGATTTACAAAAGCCCTGGCACTGGAGGTTAACCAGATACCGAACGCCAACATTCGTTTCACAATTGTCTCGCCAAGCTTCATCACTACCGGGATGTTTGAAGGGGTAAAACCTCCTCTTTTCACCCCGCTCCTGAGCCAGGAAAAGATCGCGAATATTATTTTCAGGTCGGTCGACAAAAACAGAGAGATTGTGCTTGAACCATTCATGGTGAAACTCCTTCCATTGCTCTCTGCAATACTACCAAACAAGGTTTTTAATTTCGTCGCAAGAACATTCCGGGTAACCCAGGCAATGGATGATATTCTTTTAAAGCAGAAAAGGGTTTTGAAATCGTAATGAGTCTAGGACTTATTATTCTGGAAAGAATGTCGGGATGAATTACTTTTAACTTACATTGCCATTTATTAAATAATGTATCTCTTGGTGAATGACTTCTCCAATATAAATTGGACGCTGCGTCATTTATTGGGTAGCATCAATCCTCCACTGCTGACGAATTGTACCCCTATGATTGAAAAGAGAGAATACGATTTTGTAATTGTTGGCGCAGGTCCATCCGGACTTACGAGCGCCTATTATCTGAAAAAACTCAATCCATCTTTTAATATTCTGATTATAGAGAGATCTGGAACCGCCGGAGGATTAACCGGTAACTGGATTGATCACAGGTTGGGCAAAAAGAAGAAACTTCAGCCACCCATGCATATGATCTTCAGGGACAAATACCCAAACATAATAAAACTTATAGGTGAAGTAGGGGGTATACTTTCCCCGCTTTACGATGGCTACAACATCATTACCGGTGACGGAAAAAAACATGAATTGAGCATGAATGACTGGACAGCCAGACACCTTCCCCCTCCACTCCACGGAATAGGCATGATGGCAAAATTAAAAATGCCGCTAACCGCAAAATGGGATATTTTGAAGTTGGCATGTGTTTCCGCATACTGCGCGAAATCAATGATGAGTGGAGAGCAGGAACCGCCACTGATTCCAAACACAATGAGTCTTGAAAGCCTAGAGCTTTTACTGAACATGGGTAAGTATTCCAGGGATTTTATCGAGGCTGTAACACCTAGCATCTACAACCTTCACCCCTGGTACACCAGTGCGCCACGCATGGCTGCCGTTTTAGCCGGCACCCTTGTTATGAATCGTGACTCGCTGCACTACCACGTGTTTGGCAAAAACTATAACTCAGCTTTTATAGATAATTTTGTAGAAAAACTTAAATCAATGGGTGTCAACTTCAGTTTCTGGACCGAAGCCAGGAGGATAGAAAGTAACAGCGATGGAACCGAGGTAGAATCCGTATGGGTTAGAAACTACGGTCCAGACTCAGCAGAGTCCAAACGTTATATATGTGATAATTGTGGAGCGGAAAATTATCTTCTCGACAGGTCTTTCTGCACCAGGTGTGGTATTGATACTACGCTGGACAGAATGTCAGAGATAAAACGTCCGATAGGAAACCAACTCTGGGCTAATCCGAAAGAAAACGGCTATGAAAATATCAAATGCAAAAAATTAATAACGGCGATCTATCCGCATATGATCGCAAAACTTCTACCAACGGATTCCCCACTTAGAAAACATCCATATGTAAGATCATTTTTTTCATCCAGGGGAAATCAGACACAGCTAAGTATTGGCCGAGTCTATTACAAAGAGCAGGTAACCCGTAATGAAAAGATTATTACTGGCACACATAATCCATATTTATCGTTCAACGGGTGCCAGTCTGTATACAACAACTTCGGCTCAGACGATCTAGATCATAGCGGTGATGTAATCGATGTTCTTCTTGATGTTGGAATTATCCGAGACAGCCACTCAAAAGAAACCCAGATAAAACGAGTAATAAAAGATATACATCGAGTTTATCCGGATGCTGATCCATCTCTTATAGAGCATATATCCTTCGCTGAAATGTATCCTGATGTTCTCTACCTTAGTGAGCAACCGGCAATAGCCGGCCTACATCGTTTTTTCAACACACACAGAACGGGTGCAAAAAACTGGTACGTTGCCGGCTGTCACAGCGGCTGGATCGGCATAGGAATGGAGTCAGCCGTTGAGAGCGCCATGCAAACAGTTAATGATATTTTTGAAGACATGAATAAACCGGAAAGAACCAACATAGAGCCGTACCACATGCACCCGGGCGCAAACATCGCCGCAACTATAGGAAA
>MGRR01000092.1:4470-5974 GCA_001798265.1 Deltaproteobacteria bacterium RIFCSPHIGHO2_12_FULL_43_9 | reverse complement strand
GATACTTTGAGAGGTATCGCGCTTTCAGGCGATGAATTTAAAAAATCATTTCATCAATTTTATAAACCAAAGGCATCTTACACATGGGATACCGGTTTCGCGGTCGGAAGATACCTGGCGGGTTTAAAGGATGGAATCCTCTGGGGCATTCGTTGTGGCCACTGTGGCACCACAAGAATTCCACCAAGATCCTTCTGTTCAGAATGCTTTAAGCCAATTTATGAATGGGTGGAACTAAAGGATACAGGCAGAGTAAATACATTTTCGATAAGTTATATTACCTGGGATGTGAAACGCGTTGAAACACCTACACTTCCAGCCGTAATAGATATTGATGGAACAAGCCCAGCATCCGGCATCCTTCACATTCTCGATGAGGTGGATCCAAAGGATGTAAAAATCGGGATGCGGGTTAAGGCCGTCTGGAAACCGAAAGAGGAAAGAGAAGGGGCAATTACAGATATTAGATATTGGAAACCGTATTAATTCTTGGGGAGAGACAGCTAGAGATTGCTTCGCTTCGCTCGCAATGACGCTGCCACAATGATGTTTGTCCCCAAAAGAAGGAGACCTCGATGGCACTTTTCGAAAAAATTCATGACGTAAACAAGCTTAGCCAGGTCAAAGGCTCAATCCCGATGGAGTTTCATTACACGGCGGGACCGGGACTTGATCCATTCTTCCAAGGACTATTAGATGGCAAATTAATCGGTTCCTATTGCCCAGAATGTGAAGAAACATTTTTCCCGAGCAGACTTTTCTGTGAGAAATGCCTTACTGAACAAACTAAAACCAAAGAGATTCCAAATGTCGGCATAATAGAGAGTTTTACCGTCGTTTGCGAAGATAGATTTGGAAACAAATTAAAAAAGAGGGAATCATTGGCAATGATTCGATTCCCCAAAGTAACCGGCGGACTCGTGCACAAACTGCAAATCCCGGTTGATAAGGTGAAAATAGGGCAAAAGGTAAAGGCTATTTTTATTTCTCCAAAAGAGAGAGGGGGAAAGATTACAGATATAGCGTGGTTTCAAGGAGCATAAAACATATAGCACCCCGACGGCCTGGTGATTGACGGTATAGTCACTTCGCTCGCCGGGGTTGACGAGATGATTTATGCAACCCCTAAATGATTATAACTGGTTGTAATCACTTGGTTTTATCTATATTGAAGTGCTATATATTTTCGTATATACTATGTTATATATAAGGAGCCTGTTATGGCTAAACCGTTAATGATTCAGGAAAAAGATGATCAAAAGATTGAAGAGTTAAAAGAGAAACTGGGTGCTAAAACTAAAATTGAGGTTGTGAGAAATGCACTTGATCTTTTAGCACATCAGACCGCTAGAGATGAAAGAATTGCAAGATGGAAACAAATAGCTCAAAGAGTTTCAAAATCAAGCGCTGAAGTATTAAAAGAATTTCAACCATATAGTAGATTAAAACGTGGCACCTAACACTCCTAAGCAATGGCATATTTTTATTGTTGATCTCGAGCCGC
>MGRR01000092.1:0-4428 GCA_001798265.1 Deltaproteobacteria bacterium RIFCSPHIGHO2_12_FULL_43_9 | reverse complement strand
CCTATTACAACAAATATTACCTCGGGCAACAACTTTCCCTTAAGAGTAAAAATACCAAAAGGAACTTGTAATTTAGAAAAAGATAGCGAAGCAATGATTGACCAGATATTAGCTTGGGATAATGAATTATTTCGAAAAGATCTGGGGATTTTACCCGAAGCAACTCAGGATGAAATTAAAAAAGCACTATTAGAATTTCTGGACATAATATAATTATTTCTTAGATTTCATTGATTTGAAGTTACTTAAGAAATCTACAAGTAACCTTACGCCCCAGCCACTTGCGCAGTTACCTGAGGGGTTTGAACTCGCTGCCCAAGCAACACCGGCAATATCAAGATGTACCCATGGCTGCTCTTTTTGAATGAAGAAATTTAGGAAGGTACCACCCTTGGATGGAGAAGCCTCTCTCCCTCCGGAATTTCTATAATCAGCTATTCCACTCTGAAGATCTTCTTTATATTCATCATACAGAGGTAAGTGCCAAACCTTTTCCCCAACCTTTTCACCGGAAGATTTAATCTGCCCGATATATTCATCACTATTTCCCATCACGCCCGCCGCGACAGTTCCCAAAGCAATGACAACGCCACCGGTTAAGGTAGCAGCATCAACTATTACATCTGGTTTAAATGTGTGAGCATAACTTAATGCATCCGCTAAAATTAATCTCCCTTCTGCGTCGGTATTATTAATCTCAACGGTTTTGCCATTATGCATTGCTATTACATCGCTGGGTCTGTAAGAATCCCCCGACGGCATATTTTCCGCGGATGGGACGATAGAAATTAAATGTATCGGCAATTTCAATGAAGCCGCCGCGAGTGTTGTTCCAATAACGATGGCTGAGCCTGACATATCATACTTCATATCTTCCATCTTGGGTGATGGCTTAATATTGATGCCACCGGTATCAAATGTAACACCTTTTCCAACTAGACAGACCTTCGAACTCGATTTAGGACCTTTGTATTCTAGAACTAAAAGGCGTGGTTGGTTTTTGCTCCCCTGACCAACGCCGAGGATCCCTCCCATCTTCTCCTTCTCAAGGCGACTCGTGTCGAAAATTGTCGCCTTTACATCGAATTGGGATGTAGCCTTTTTACCCCAATTCACCAGTTTATCGGGATTTAGATCGTTAGGGGGGGTGTTGCAAAGATCTTTCGCGAGCTTGAGCCCCTGGAATATCTTCTCCCCATTCTCAATGCCTGTTTTTAAATATTTTTCGTCCGATTTCTGATCAGAAAAAAATGTTAAAGAATTAAAAGATATCGGCTCTTTTTCTGTTTTGTATTCGTTAAATTCGTAAGTAGAATCAAAAAATCCGGCCGCAGCCTGAGATGTCGAATCATCATCGAGACCCTTTTTATTCTTACAAAAACCAGAAACATAAAGAGTCGCGGATTTAACCTTTTCACATCTGATTACAGATCCGGCACATTTTGCTGCAGCGTAAACCCTGCTTAAATAGTCACTTTTCCACTCACCCAATCCTACTAGCAGTATATTTTTAGCATTAAATAATCGTGTGTTTCTTAGGAACAATGTAGTGTTTAACTTCGCGGTAAAGGCTTTTGAATCTATGATATCTGATATCAGAGATTCCAATTCCTTTACCTCTTTAGGGATTATCGGCTTACCCTTATCCCCGCCTTCGCTTTGAAAAAGAGGAATAACAAAACAATCCGTTGAGACATCCTGAATGGAAGAAATTTTTGTGGAAATTTTCATAGGGAACCGGTATACAATTCGCAACGCACTTTGTCAAAGAGATTTCCTAATCTGATTGTACGCGATGGTTCGAACGTGTATGGCACGCGGGTTAGCTCTCCTTACTACACTTATTAAATTTCTAAGTGTGGCTCCGGTTGTCATTATGTCATCCATTAACAGAATAGATTTATGATTCAACATACGCGATTTTTCTACCGCAAATGAATTTAACAGATTCTCCACCCTCTCACTTCTTGTCAGCGCGGTTTGCGATGGCGTTCTTTTAGTCCGATAAATGTCATAAAAGATCGGAACCCCGAACCAGTTGCCAATCCATTTCGCGAGTAAAAGCGTTTGGTGAATTTTGCGCTCCTTAAGCCTCTCAATATGTGGTGGTACAGGTATGATGTAATCAAAATTTATCGATTCCATTCCCCACGAAGTTAGTGCCGCCATACCAAGAGGCCTGGTATATTCAGGGGATGGATTGTATTTCCATTTGATAATCATTTCCCGAAGAGAACCATTAAAGAGATATCTTGATGAGAAGGATTCTGCGTAAAAAGGTATCTTATTCACGGAATTGATGAATGAATTTACAAAGACATCTTCATGGCATCTTCTGCAAATTTGCCAATCATCAAGAATATCGTGTGTTGATTCACACCAGAGACAACAAGTTGGGAAGTAAGAGATCATTTTATTAAGGAATCGCCTGTCATTTCATCCGGTTTTTTTATGTTTAATAGTTCCAAAATTGTAGGCGCGATATCCGCCAGCTTTCCTTTGCGCAGCTTTCCCACCTCTCCGTCGGGATCAATAATGATTAACGGCACAGGGTGAAGTGTGTGAGCGGTCATTGGGCCACCTGTTGCATAATCTATCAGTTGATCCGAGTTTCCATGATCCGACGTAATAATCGCGATCCATTTATCCTTTTCGATAACAGATAATATTTGCCCCAGACACTCATCAACAACCTCAAGCGCCTTCACGGTCGGATCAAATGCGCCGGAATGCCCCACCATGTCCGGGTTTGCGAAATTTACAACAATAAATCGAAATTCTTTTGATTTCATTTTGTCGACCAGTGTTTTAGTCACTTCATACGCGCTCATTTCGGGTTTCAGGTCATAGGTTTTAACATCCTTGGGGGATTGAATTAATATCCTCTCCTCACATTTATACGGCTTATCTACTCCACCGTTAAAGAAGAATGTAACATGAGCATATTTCTCGGTCTCAGCGATTCTAAGCTGTTTCAGCTTATTGTTACTTAAAACAGCACCAAGAATATTTTTCAGTTCAACCGGCGAAAAGATCACAGGATAGGAATAGTCCTTGTGATAACTCGTCATTGTCGCAACATAGGCCAGTTTGGGTGGGTGTGACCTTTTGAAATGCTCAAATTGCTTTTCTGCTAGCGCCTTAACAATCTGGCGCATCCTGTCCGCCCTGAAATTAAAGAATATGATTACGTCGCCATCCTTTATTAAACCCTTTTTATTTATCAGTGTCGGCTGAACAAATTCATCGGTTTCCCCCCTTTTGTACGCATCATCCAGCGCATCAGACGCAGACTTGACTTGAAAACCCTTCCCTTCGGTCAACAATAAATACGCGGCCTCGGTTCTCTCCCACCGTCGATCCCTGTCCATGCCATAAAAACGCCCATTGATCGTCGCTATCGACCCAATGGCTGTTTTTTTCATCTCTGCTTCAACCTGAGACATATACTCTTTCGCGGATTTCGGTGGGGTATCACGACCATCAAGACAGGCGTGTAAATAAAGTTCTTTGACTTTCTCACGTTTCGCCATCTCTATAAGCGCGAATATATGCCCTATGTGTGAATGAACACCCCCATCACTGACCAAACCATAGAGATGAACCCTTCCTGAATTATCTTTGGCCTTTTTAAATGCCTCGATTAAGGTTTGATTTGAAAAAAATGATCTATCCCGTATTGATTCATCAATCCTTGTAAGATCCTGGAATACCACCCTTCCGGCTCCTATATTCATGTGGCCAACCTCTGAATTCCCCATTTGTCCTTCGGGAAGACCGACTGAGAGCCCCTTGGTTTCTAGCGTTGTATGTGGATTTTTGTCCCAGATCTTCTGGAAATTGGGCATCTTTGCGGCTTTTACAGCGTTTCCCTCTTTTTTGGGATTAATAGCAAAACCATCGATCACTATAAGAATTGCCGGATGCTCAGGATGTGACATAAAATCGATATATCCTTCCCACTTTTAAATATCAAACATGTTCTTATAGATTTGATATATAAATGTGCTAATATTTTTACCATGTATACACTAACGTCATTGCGAGCGAAGCGAAGCAATCTCAAGAGATTGCTTCCTCGGCCCTTCGGGCCTCCTCGCAATGACAGTGACACTTGGACACTTGCACGCGAAATTTATGATACGCTCCACTAGGGCTTTATTAGTTTTTCTTCTTATTATTTCCGGATGTAGCTCTCCATTACCAAAACGACCCGATCTGGCAGGGGTTTTCTCTGAATATAAGGACATACCAAAAAAGCATCCTTTAATTTTTATACCTGGACTCTTTGGATCGATGCTTGTTGGAGAAGAGAACAAAATTATCTGGGGGCATAAGAGCGCCGTTTTTAAACAAAAAAACTTTAATGAATCGCTTCTGCTCCCGATTTCCGAGGATGATGAAATTACGAAGAGGGGGCATTTTTTG
>MGRR01000091.1 GCA_001798265.1 Deltaproteobacteria bacterium RIFCSPHIGHO2_12_FULL_43_9 | reverse complement strand
ACGATTACGTCATTGCGAGCACCTACGTCATCCTGAGGCGAAGCCGAAGGATCTCGATCGATAAGGGATCCCTCGCTTCGCTCGGGATGACGGGGGAGATCCCCGTTTTCACGGGGATGACGATTACGTCAGGGATGACAATTACGTCATTGCGAGGAGCCGAAGGCGATCCTTCACTGCGTTCAGGACAGGCTCCGCAATCTCCCGCAATGATGAAGGACACCTTGTTTCTGCCGCCAAAATATGCCAAAGATTCCTAAATGAAGATTTTTCGTGATAGCGATATAAAAAATAATCCATTAAAAGATAAACAGATCGTAATTTTAGGTTATGGGAGTCAGGGGAGCGCCCAGGCATTAAACCTTCGTGACAGCGGATTCAAGGTCATTGTCGGGCTTAGAAAAGGTAGCCAAAGAATAAAAGATGTTGAAAGAGAGAGATTAAAATTTCTTCCAATGGCCGAAGCGGTAAAAAAGGCCGATCTTATTGCGATGCTCACACCGGATGAAACCCACGCAAGTATTTATAATGAATTTATTAAAACGAATTTTAAGCAAAACGGTGTTCTTCTTTTTGCCCATGGCGCAAATATTTACTTTAAAACACTTTTACCCCGTCGCGACATGGATGTGGTTATGGTTGCCCCTAAAAGTCCCGGGCCGATTTTAAGGCAGCGATATCTGGATGGTTCAGGTGTCCCGGCGATCTATTCAATCCATCAGGATAAATCGGGGCATGCTAAAGATATTGCGCTATGTTACGCGAAGGGGTTGGGGTGTGGACGATCTGGGATTATAGAGGCGACATTTGAGGAGGAGACCAAAACAGATCTTTTTGGTGAACAGGCGGTTTTATGTGGTGGCCTGATTGAACTAATGAAGGCTTCGTATGAAGAGCTGATAAAACGAGGATTGCCACCTGAACTTGCCTATTACGAATGTTCTCATGAAGTAAAATTCATTGCTGATCTGCTTCATACAAAAGGTTTTGCGGCATTTGCCAACTCTGTATCCAATACTGCCTTATATGGTGGATTGAAGCAGGGACCACGGATAATAGATGAAAAAGTGAAAAAGACCATCTCTAAAATCTATGATGAAATTGAAGATGGGACGTTTGCAAAAGAGTGGTTTGAATCTAATGGATCAAAAAACGCCTGGCTTGATAAAAAGAGAAAAGAATTAATAAACCATTCCATTGAAAAAGCGGGAAAAACCATCAGGGAATTAGGAAAATAAAGGGGTCAGACCCCTTTATTTTGTTTGTCAGAAAGATAATGAGAGAGTACCACTTACCCCATATGAATTCGCCCTAACACAACTTCCGTCAACCCAACAATAACCTGCTTTATGCTCGGGTTACGTTGTATAAGCAAAATCACGTTGATCTACCTTAACGTTGTCAAGTGAGTTGCGTGCTAGTTCAAAATTATTATAATGACATTTTCTTAAGGCAATATTTGCAACATTGTCTAATACCCCTTTTCTGTGTCTTGGGGTTATTTTTTTGTTTATAACTAATGGAAATGAGTAACAATTCTCTACTTTGGCGGGAGGTTCATGGTGAGATTGCAAGGGATTGACTGACTCTACTTCTGCTCTGACTGACTGATCTTAGCGAGAGCAGCTTTGGCAGCACTTCTTAATGATGGGGACAAATCCGCATAGTTAGCTTGTCTCTTTAATGCGCCAACGGCTTTTTGAGCATTACTCCCAAGCGCACCTAATAAATTTGCAGCGGCTATTTTTAATTCAGGCGAGGTTGATTGATTGAGAATTCGCATAAGAATCGGAACCTTTGATTTCAAAATAATCTTAATAACCTCTTTAGCACCATTATCAATTGATTCGTCGTAGTTCCTTGAGAGCCCGATTAGAACCGAGTCAAGGGTAGTACCCTTTTTAATATCAATTAGTGCCTGGAAGAATTCAGGCAGAAGGATTTCCAGTGGTGTGAAGCGATCAACGTAGAGAACCTTTTCATTTTTATTTTTACTGTCAATATAAATATTTGGGATGCTTACCTTTGCACTATCAGGAACAAAGGTCGGTTGTTTAATGGTTACTTCCCCGTTATTTATTTGCTCTAGCAGATTACTTAAAAGAGTTTTTCCTTCATCAAAAGAAGCAAACAACTCAAATAGCTCTAGGTATTCTGATGAAAGAAAAGAGGCTAAATGCTGCTGAAGTGATATCCCTACTTTTCCGGCTGTAATTTCGTATGTAATTTTATCAGTAGCACTATCTTCAGATGCTTTTATTTTTGGATTGATTTCGATGCGGGTATTAAAATTATCCGAGTCGGAGAACAAGACATTGTATCTTGTCTCTGGAATTAATTCATTTAGACCTTCAGCAGATACATTCATAATGCCTTTTGTATGTAATACCTTACCTAAACGCAGATACTCTTCACGTGTAATTTTAAGGTGACCTATTTTTTTGGAGTACCAATATGGAGAAGGGAGGGAGAGTTTTGTGGTATTTTCAGAATCGCTTAAATCTCCATCAATATCTTTAGGTAGAGAAAGTTCATTTATAGGAACAGTTCCCGGCAGTGTGAAAAATTTAACAAAGAGGTTCTCTTCGGAGGTGTGATCTAGGAGCTCTTCGCCCTCATTTAGTTTTTTTACAACCTCACCTCTCCACTTGGTATATAAATCTGCAATGTGGGTAAGAAGCTCTCCCCTCTCTGGACTTAAGGCGGCCACAGCGGTTGCACTGTCGTCTTGTTTTTCCGAACTATCTTCGTCTTCGGTTATTGCATCTTTGGTTGCATTATTTTCCGCCACGAAATTGTTATATACTGTTAATATAGCATTTAATTTATTAATATCGTTGTCTAAAGCTGCAACTAACGCTGTTGCTCCATCAGTGTCCTTTGCCCGCACTAATTTTTCGTTTTTTTCTCTTAGCTTTCTTTCTGCCATTCCCATTGCCGTTTCCCCTGAAAGCAAGGTTTCTTCTCCCGTTGTTTCGTCAGTGCTGACTATTCTATTGTTTGTTACTATATCTATAGGTACTCCTTGGTTGAGTAAAAAATTTGCAAAATCTGATTCTCCATTTTGAAAAAGAACGTGAAGAGGGGTTTCACTATTGTTGGTTGTGGCAGTAACATCGACCTTTTTCCCGGCGGGAAGAGAATTATAATCGCCAATAGCTTTTTGAATAAGTCGTTGATATTTCGTGGGGTCTTCGTCTTTATATGCCGCTAAAAAATCGCCCGTGTTCATTGGTGCTTCAAATAGGGCCATTGCAGCTTCGATATTCGCAGAGGTTGTTGTTTCAAATAGTGGTGTTTGTCCAGAATTATTTTTAGCATTAGCATCGGCGCCTTTAGATCTTAGGTATCGGACAAGATCGGCGGGGTATCCATTTTGGTTTATGGATCCAGCTGCAAAATGAAGGGCTGTTCTGGATGCATTATCTTTTTCATTAATGTCTGTAGGTGTATCGTTTTGCTCAGCCCACAAATAGAACTCAAGATCTCCGCTCTCTGCCGCATACATGTAAGGTCTTCTCCCGAATCTATCTGCCACAGTCCAAATCGCACCACGTCCTAGTGCCTCTTCTGCTGCATCTTTATTCCCATTTTGCAGAGCGGTAAAAAAATCTATCTGTGCTTGTTTAGTTGCATTTACAGGAGGGTCTTCAGAATATGTTGGATTAGTAAATAATAGTATGGCTGCCGCAATTATTAATGAAAACTTATGGATATCTTTTTGAAACACAGACACTCCCTATTGTTGCCCCTTCCATAATTGGAAGGGGCAATTTCTTAGGTTCTGTTCTTTAATGTGCTGTAGTGGTTGTTGTTGCAGTTGTTGATCCATCAGTGGTTGTTGTTGCAGTTGTTGATCCATCAGTGGTTGTTGTTGCAGTTGTTGATCCATTAGTGGTTGTTGTTGGCGCAGTCGAGTCATAGAGATTATAAGTTGAGTTTGTTGGCAATGAGTCTTCGCCACATTTTTCATCCCAAGGCATTTTGCCACAGTCCTTGCATGTTACCTCGTATTGAGGATAGCGCACAACGCACCACGAAACACATGTCCCATCTGTTTTATCATCTTGGGTAAGTATAGTGACCCTGCCATCCCCAAGAGAGATGCTTAGGTCTGGCTCTTTTGGGCAGGGGGCTATTTGCCTTCCCAAACAGATTGCTGGGTCACAAACGTGCTTCTTTTTTAATTCTACCCAGGCTACTGCCTCACATTGGTAATCCTGTCGAGATATTGTACATGGTCCTTCAGAAACGCTAGCATCCACGTCATAACGGTCCGGTCCAGCCGTTCCCGTACGCCCACATTCTACTGTGATTGCATCTGATATTGTTGGTATAATCAGAGCCGTCAAGGCAAAGGCTACAATGATCACGTTCTTAATCTTATCCATAATTACTCCCCCTTTCAAAAGGGCTATTTGTTATTAGAATTGCTTTGCTTGTTTAGTTCGCTTAACTCTGGAGAGGCTTCAAAAGCGCAGCATGTATACAACAGTGAGCCATCCTTACGCAACAGTGCTTTATCAAAAATGACAAATGCACCCACCTGTTGGAGAAGAGCAGCAAGTGCTGTGCCATTAATGACAATATAATTACCCTAAGATTATAAGTAGTTATAGGCACTTATAGACTTTGTTAGGCTTTGTTGCATAAGTAAAGTGACAGGAAGCGGCACTTAGGTGCCAAAAACTCGGTCTTTCCCGAGATTCTTTCCGTTATTTAGTGAAGGTTAATCGTGATACACAACGGTGTCTTGAGCGTCATCCTGAGCCGAAGGCGAAGGATCTCTTCACAATTTAGCAGGAGATCCTTCGCCTTCGGCTCAGGATGACGATAGTCAGGTTCCACTAAATTCGGGAAAGACCCCTTTCCCGAATTTAGTGAAAAGAGAGTAAAAGTCTAAACCCTCTTTGTCATTCCGGCGGAAGCCGGGATGACATGCTTTCTTTACCTCTTTTTTCTCTTTGCCTTCTTCTTCGCGGCAGTCTTGACCTTCTTTACCGCTTTCTTGGCCGAAGGTTTTTTGTGCATGGTTTGTAGTACCGGTTTGGCTACCTTTTTTTCTGTTTTCAGTGTGGTACCCTTTTTTGGCGCAACATTCTGAGGTTTCTTTTTCTTTTACTCTCCAGGCAGATCATCCTCATCATCTTCAGACTCCGCGGCGGCCCTAGCCTCAGCAATCTCTTCCTCTGATTCCTGGTGTTCAGAAGCCTTTGCCCTCATCTGGGCTTTTGATTCAAGCTCCCGGAAGATATCCTCATCCAAAACCTTCTTTACACTCTTTCCTAAAGCAGCCTTATTTTTGATTGTCTCTTCCAAAATTGCCAAAGCCTCGTGTCTTAGGTCATTTTCAGCGACGAATCTGTAGAACGATTCAATCTCCGGGTTGCTTCTTACTGTATTTACCAGATGTCTTGATAATTTACTCTTCATTGCGGCACCCTTTCTCTGTGGTGCGTACATCATGACCGGCTCATCCTCTTCCCCCTCCAGCCCGCCAAATTCCTTGGATAATTCATAGAAGTACTCCTTAGAGACATCGGCACTGGAATGCAAAAAAGAAGCGTTAGATAGAACCTCATTTTCATCATCTGGTTTCATGAATCCCCCTAACCCTATGAAATTATTAGTATTTAAAGCTACGAACAAAGGGACATTCTAATTTTCGCATGATTATTTGTCAAGCAGTATTTGAATTCTACGAATTGCCCTCTGTCATTCCCGCGAAAATGTCATCCCGGCGAAAGCCGGGATCTAACTCG
>MGRR01000090.1:4849-5645 GCA_001798265.1 Deltaproteobacteria bacterium RIFCSPHIGHO2_12_FULL_43_9 | reverse complement strand
TCGTACCGTGACATCCTGTGCAGCCACGCGCAGAAAAGATTGGATAGATATCATTAATAAACGATACTGCTGGTGGCGCTGGCTGATTATCGACGATAAATGCCCTTGTGCAGATCGCCGTCGCCTGCCCATCATCTACAGTTACCTTGAATGTTACGTTTGCCCTTTGTCCCGGCAGGTCAGCGGTGGCGGTACTACGCCATACATAGTCCAAGGCCGTTGTGGGCGCTGACAGGCTTCTAGGATTTGTGTACGGAGACTCGGGTGTTGCCCTTCTGTATCCGGCACTGGGGTTGAAATCGAATGTTACGTTCAATGGATCCCCATCGGTATCAGCTGTATCATATCCGATCGTTACTGATCCCGAATATGTTCCACCAGCCGGCGGGCCGACAACATTACATAATGGTGGATTATTTGGCGAAGGTCCCACTGGATTTGATAACGTAAAACTTGTCGTGCATGTACTGTTTAACCCACCCTGATCAGTTACTGTCATTCTAATATTAGCTGTTGCCGGACCAAATGGAGAGAGATCGGTCGCGCTTAGCCATGTGGAGGTTTTACCTGATCCCGGTGTCGTACCAATAAGAGGGTTGGATCCCAACAACGTTGCGAGCGCATAAACACCCGACGATTGCCGATATTCAATCTTTACATCTACCCTGTCTCCTGGATTTTGATCACTTGTGTTGTAGGCTATAGTTACATTTCCTGTTTGTGTCGGAGAGCCTGGTGTCGGCGATGTTATACTGCATGTCGGCGCGGTCAGAGGAAGTGGTGGGTTCTTGTTATC
>MGRR01000090.1:0-4806 GCA_001798265.1 Deltaproteobacteria bacterium RIFCSPHIGHO2_12_FULL_43_9 | reverse complement strand
ACCGTCATCAAATTCCAAAATTCCCATTATCCCCGAAGCGACACCTGTCATATTAAATCTTATTGGTACCACCCCACTAACCGTTGTGCCCTGAAGAGGCGATGTCAGACTACACGCAAATGGTTGTGTTGGAGGAGAGTTATCCAATGTAAAGTTTGTACTGCAGGTGGATTGTTGTGTCCCTCCACCAACAGTAATGCGTACCGTCACCGCTCCCCTATATGTCGCCTCATCCGTTACACTGCGCCAGATATAAACCCGCCCCGATCCCGGAGGTGTAGCCAACGTTGGATTGACATATGATGGCGCGGGGGTAGCGAGTTTAAACTGTCCGGTGGCGATGGAATATTCCACAGTGCTGATTATAGGATCGCTTTCAGCGTCAGCCGTATTATAGGTTATCGTGACATCGTCGGATTCTGTTGTGCCTGATGGAGCTGTTATCGCACATGTCGGTGCCTGATTGACTACCGGGGGAGTGTTATCCACGGGAAGTTGCGTAGCGCAAAGACCAAATGATCCGGAGACTAGATCTGTTACCTTCCCAATAATGCTTGTACTTAACGCTGTTCCCGGTATGTCCTTTGCACTGTCCCACAGAAAAGAGTAGATGCCGGGGGTTCTTAGCGCCCGTGCCGGATTGGATATTGAGCTTGCCGCCGCCGCAGATAATGCTTGGTTTCCACCACCGGTGTTAAAGAATATCTCAAAATCAACCGGCCTGTTATTCTGTGCACCCAATTCGACCGTTATCGGCACATCACCACCGACAGTCGCACCCACCACGGCTAGCATTATCACACTTATGCTGCATGTTGGCGCGACAGCCTGTGTTATTGGTTGGCCCCCGGTGGTTTTGCTATCCTTCTTGCAGGAAGCTATCCAAAGACCTGCGCACAGCAACAGAATTAGAACGAGCGAAAGTCTTTTCATCGTTTCCCCTCCGGTATGTATGTACAAAAACTCTATGTTTTTATCGGTTTAACCACGATTTGAGGGTAATCAATAATTATTATGAATTGTTAAGTTTTGATGAAAAAGAAACCTTTAGGGGCTGTTGAAAATCAGGCAAATTTTAGGAGCAACGACCGAGAAAACCGGAGTTTACACGCTAGTAAATGAGGATTTTCGAGGGAGGAGCGACAACGAAGTTGCCGATTTTCAACAGCCCCTTTAGCTATCAAGTATCTTTCTCGCAAGAGCACGCACCTCTCTACTCTCATCCTTTTCAGCTGCGTGTTCTAGGGCCGCACGGGCCACGGGATTCTTTTTAAATGGGAGCAGGCCTCTAGCAGCCGCCATCCTCATCCACGCGCTTTCATCATCGCGCAGTATATCAGCCATCAATGGAATAGCCCTCTCATCCATCAGATAGGACAAACCAGCGATGGCAGCAACACGCACCCAGTACTCTTTCTGGCCTAATGAATCTGCGAGTGGTTGAAACGCCCGACTATCGCCGCGCTTACCCAGTGCCTCAGCCGCCGCTTCCCTGACAAGCTGATGTTCGTTTAAATCCTGGAAACGGGATAACAATGCCTGAAAACCCTCCTCGCTCCCCGACACGCCGAGACCACGGGCAGCATCCATCCTTCCATACCAATCCTCAGACTCGGCCAACTGGGTAATCCATCTCACCTCCGGCTGACGGAATGTCAGCTCCTTTAGAACCCAGTTCTCCGGATCAAATCTTATAATTTCAGGCTCGCTCTCAAGGGAAACATACATGTTCTGGTTTTTTTCAAGAATTGGAAGTGCCATCTCCTGCCATTTACCACCTATTTTCACGCGCACAGGGAGATCCACTTCATACGCATCACCATCCTGAATCTGTGTCACATTAAACACGCCGGTCTTCTCAGCCCTGATATATTCAAAATCGACATCCAATCTGGGGTGCCCTGCTGTATAGATCCATTGCCGAAAGAACTGGTAGAGGTTTTTTCCTGAAACCCGCTCCATAATATTTTGTAAATCGTCGGTCAGAACGCCACCATAACGATAAGCCTTTTCATAATCCTGTATACCCTTCCAGAAGAGATCATCACCCAGGTGACGTCGCAGCATATGCAGGACCCACGCCCCCTTTTCATACGTAATGGCATTAAAAAGGGAGTTATAGTCGCTGTTTTTACTATTAACTATCGGAACATTGTTCTCCCGGCTCTCAAACAAGTAATCCCGTCGATATTTTTCCATCCTCTCCAGCAATTTTGACGACCCCTCAATAGACTCATACCAAAGCACGTCAAAATAGCTCGCGAACCCCTCGTTAAGCCACAGATGATTCCAGTCGGTAAGGGTTAAATCATCACCCCACCAATGGTGCGCCAGCTCATGCACGGCAACAGCCTCTCCATAGCTCAGATCAAGCAATCCTCTCCCAAACGTCGTCGCCGTAGTATGTTCCATTGCACCGCCACCGCCAGGGATAACCACGATAGCGTATTTTTCGTCGATAAAGGGATATGGGGCTATACTCTTTGAGAAAAACTCCAGCATCTGCGCTGTCCTGCCAAATGTTTTTGTAGCCTTCTCCCTGTCCTCATCGACGACAAAATATTGCAGCGGCATACCGTTCCATTCATCCTCAACAACAATGTAATCCGCTATTGTAACAGATATTAAATACGTTGCTATCGGATGGGATTCCCTCCAGTGAAGGGTATGAATATCCGGTATCAGGGATTGCGAGCTGGATATCAGGGCGCCGTTGGAGACAGCAGTTAATGGCGCCGGAACGGTTATTGTCAGATCGCTTAGTGCCTTATCGCTCGGGGCATCAAAGCATGGAAACCAATAGCGAGCACCCTCCGGTTCAACAAGCGTAAATATCGAAAAATAACCATTAGTGCCATCGGAAATATGCATGCCCGAATCAGGCGTGCCATGATAAACGATTTTTATCTTAAGCTCTTCACCCGAGTCGACAAAGTCAGGCAGACCAACTGTTAATATATTTTCGTTCCGGAGAAAGCCTAAGGTGGTGTCACCCAGATAAACCGCGTCAACAACCATCCCCACGAAATCAAACGATATCTGATTGATTCGCCTCAGGGACTCCACGGTAATCTCGGCAACCCCCTCGAAAAAGTTATCAGGCTCCGGAAAATTAAGCGCCAGGTTGTAGTGTTTAACATCGTAAGGTTTGTCGACGACCGCCGAGAATATTACCGCCGGGCCCTTAGGGCGCTCACCCCGGATAATATGATAATGAGGATCGGCAAGGACCCTGAACTGATCGAATGGGGATGGTGGACTGGCCACGGCAACGGAGGAAACAACCATCAAAAGAGCGCAAAGATGCAAGATATGATTGATCATACGATACCCCACACATTAAGACGACTAACCGCTTTTATTATTTAACAACTTCATTATTAAATTTCAATTTGGCACCAATCTTATTCGGTTCCAAAAGAGGTGCGGCCGTTACATCAACCTCCCCCGAGAATGTCCATCTCCTTATAAGCTGACACCAGACGCCGTTTGGGGCGGTTAATGTCGTATAATACGATTCAGTATGCTTAATAGTGACAAGCAAAGGTGCAACACCATTTTTATGAACAGCAGTGCCGCAGACCTCAATACCAGTGCTTCTTGCGAAGTTTACCATCGAGGTAACCTCAATCTTTATATCTTCATCACCGGCAAAGAGTGTAGCAGGCATCGCCAATAAAGCGATGTTTAATATGATCATGACTGTAATCAATCGCATAGATCTTCTCCTACTGTAGTTGCTTAAAATCATAATGCCGAGGCCAGGAGAGCATAACATGAAAAAAGGGGTCTGACCCCTTTTTTTCTATACAGCAAACCAACAATGCCTTACCCTAAGATGGAAGGGCAACATAACCTAGCAGAGGGAGAGATCGCATGGATAACGCAATGCATATTTCAAGAATCATTGGTCCCGTGTTCTTCATCCTAAGTCTCATAATTATGTTTGATAAAAAAAGGGTCGACGAGGCAATAAAGTCATTACAGGAAATCACCGGCCTTCAACTCATTGTAGGAATGGTTAACCTGCTGCTCGGCCTGATCATTATCAGCTTCTACAATGTCTGGGCATGGAACTGGGGGCTTCTTGTAACAGTTTTCGCGTGGTTCGCTGTACTACGCGGGGTTCTGATCCTCCTCTTTCCAAAGGTGGTAAGGGGTTTCAAGGTTAAAACAGAGGGGAGAATGTTCTTCGGATTTATATTCATGGCATGGAGCATACTGCTTTGCTGGTTTGGATTTTTCCCTATGTAGTCAAACACACTGTTTAAGTTCAAAACGAAAACAGTACTGTTTGGTGGAATATTTCTTCTACTTTGCATCTAAAGGGGGGAGTTGGCTCTCCCCTTTTTGTTTACAAATATGGTCAATATGCACTATAGAGAAACGAGAGATGTTCTTTCATCTTTAATAAAACAAGAAAATGTAGAGAAAGAATTGCAATGAAGGTAGGCGTTCCGAGAGAGATTCGTGAGAATGAAACACGCGTTGCTATTTCACCGGACGCAATCAAAAAGCTAGTTAAAAAGGGTCTCTCAGTAGCTGTTGAAAGATCGGCCGGAGAGAAGGCCTTTTTCAGTGATTCAGATTTTACTGAGGCTGGAGCCGGAATAGTTAACGCAACTGAGGCACTGAGTTGTGACGTAGTCTTTAAGTTCCATCCACCTACGGATGAAGAGATATCAAAAATGAAAAGAGGGGCTCTGCTGATCTCATTCCTCGAGGTTTATAGGCAGAAGGGCATTCTTGACAGATTAAATGCCGCAGGGATCACAAGCTTTGGCATGGAACTTGTTCCAAGAATCT
>MGRR01000089.1:9011-10959 GCA_001798265.1 Deltaproteobacteria bacterium RIFCSPHIGHO2_12_FULL_43_9 | reverse complement strand
TGGGCCGAGGTTGGTGTTTCCTTCGATGTGGCAGTTTTCTCCAATTATAAGTGGTGAGGTTAGTTTTACCGTTGATTCAATGGTTGTGTTTTTTCCTATGAAGATTCCGGGAGAGATTTGTTTGTAGGTTGGGTTGATGTTTTTGAAGAGGTTTAGGAAATAGGGGTCGCTTTTGTCGAGTAGGTTTAAGAGCTCTTTGTTTGTGTTAAGAAAGTGTTGTGGTTGGCCGGCGTCGAGCCAGAGGGCATTGCTTTTGTATCCAAAGATGGGGACGTTTTCTTTTATTGCTCTTTTGTAGACAAGGGAGCTTAGGTCGCCAATTTGATTGGGCTCGAGCCATTTGAGGATTTCTGGTTTTAGGATCTGGATGCCGCAATAGTGTGTAGAGATAAGGTTTGTGTTTTGCGGTTCTCCATTTATTTGAATGATTTTTCCGGTTTGGTCACACCAGACATCTGTGTAGGTTTTGTCTCCTTTTCCGGGGATGAGGCCGAGGGTGATGGTGGATTCCTGTTTTTTGTGAAAATTTATTAGGGCTTCAAGGTCAAGGGTGGTTACGATGTCCGAATTAATGCAGATTATCTCTTCTTGTTCTGTTAGTTCCCACATGGTTCTTAAGCCCCCGAAGCTACCTAAGAGGATTGATTCGCGGCTGAATGTGGGGGTGATGTCTTTTATAGTTGAGATGTAGTCTTCAAGTTGCTGGGGGTGGTGGTGGGTGTTGATTATGATGTCGTTGAAATGGTGATGTCTGTAGAGTTCAATGCTGAATCTTATAAGGGGGATGTTTATTAGGGGGAGGAGGGGTTTGGGTGTTGTGTTGGTCCAGGGGCGCATTCTTAGTCCGAGGCCTGCTGCAAGTATCATTGCCTTCATTGGATGGTCTCCGGGAGTTTTAGATTTGTTAGTAGTGTGTGGAAGTTTGTAAGGTTTGGTATTTGTTTTGATTCTTCGAGGATCATTTGCCAGGTTTTTTGGATGAATTGCAGGTAAAAGTTATTTTTTCTTTCAATGTGTTGGTACGCGAAGGTTCCACAGGCCTTTAGGTGCCTTTGTAGGGCTGTAATGGTGTATTGCTCTTCGAAGTTTGGAATTGGTTTTTTTGTTTTTGATTTGTATCTGGCGATTAGATCTTGTTCGGTTTTTTGTGGGAGGGTGATGTAGCAGTCTCTTAAGATTGATATCAGGTCGTAGAGTGGGGGGCCGAGGCGCGCGTCCTGAAAGTCTATTAGATAGAGGGTTTCGTTATAAAATAATATGTTGCGGCTGTGGAAATCTCTGTGGCAGAAGGTGAGGTTTGTAAGATCAATTGTGTTGGAAATTGTCTTAAATCCGGCTCTTAGGGTGTTTGTTTGGGCTGTTGATAGTTTTGTTTTTAGTAGTCGGTTGAAAAAGTAGTTTTCGGTGTGTTCCAGCTCCCAAAGCCACTTGTCTACGTCGAAGGCTCTCTTGAAGGCAACGCATTTGTTGTCTTTTGGGAGGTCTGTTTGAAGTCTGATCAGGATGTCTATTATCTGATCGTACTGCTTTTGGGCTTTTGATGGTTGGTCTTTTGCTAGGCGGTAGAGGAGAACGTTCCCTGCGTCTTGTAGTATTATGATTCCTTGTTTTGGCAGGGTCTTAATTATCTTTGGAACGGTGATGTTATGTTTGGATAGGTAGTTTGAGATGTTGATGAAATCTGTTTCTTCTGTGAATGGCTCCTCCTCACTTATTACCCACGATCCTTCTTGTGTGTTTATTCTCCAGTAGGTTCTGGTTGAGGCGTCGCCATGAAGCTTTTCAATGTTTTCTTCATGTATGTCTATGGAGAGGATGTTTGATATCTGGTCTATTAATTCTTCGTTCATTGTTTTATGGCCTGTAGTTTTTTTATGGATGATTGTAGCTTTTCAAAGTGTTTGTCATAGGATTCTTCGTATTTTCTCGGTTCTAGTACCCAGTAATT
>MGRR01000089.1:8211-8765 GCA_001798265.1 Deltaproteobacteria bacterium RIFCSPHIGHO2_12_FULL_43_9 | reverse complement strand
GAGGTCTCCAACGATGTTTTCGAGGGAGATGTTTTGTTTTAGCTTGGTTGCTGTTTGCAGGAGTTTTTCTACGTTTCTTGTTAGTCTTGTTATGTTTTGTTCGTTTGCTTCGTCGTTTTTGTTGCCCGCGTGAATGACTGCATAGTGTGCGTTTAGGTCGCTTGCGGCCTTTAGTGAGGCGGTGATTTCGTTCACGGCGATTTTACTTTGTGCTTCGTCATCTGAGGCGATGGAGAATGTTTGATTTTTGTGGAGCTCTTCAAAGTTTCTATAGAATGGGGTGTGGATGGAGGAGAGTGTTAATTGATGTTTTTCAAGCAGGTTTGAGAGCTTTTTTACGTTTTGCCAGTTATGAAAGTTAAAGTGTGGGTTCATGCACCAGAGCTCAATGGCAGAGAGGTTGTTGTTTTTGACTAGCTCAAGGTGGTGTTCTGATAGCTCATCATAAACAAAGAGATGGGTTGAGAGGGAGAATTTCAATTTTTAGATCCTTGACTTCATTGCCTGAAACGCGGCTGTGTTTCGAATCGGTGATTGTTGTTTGGGTAATTCCG
>MGRR01000089.1:8064-8158 GCA_001798265.1 Deltaproteobacteria bacterium RIFCSPHIGHO2_12_FULL_43_9 | reverse complement strand
AGCCATTGTTCTAGTTTCGTTGGTTCTCTCTGTTCAACGGCTTTTAGTTTGAGGAACATGGTTTCCATCGCGTCTAGATCGTAGTTTGCGTTGT
>MGRR01000089.1:3280-7998 GCA_001798265.1 Deltaproteobacteria bacterium RIFCSPHIGHO2_12_FULL_43_9 | reverse complement strand
ATAGGCCTTTGTCATCTGCTCTGTTCCGTGTCTCGCAATCGCGTGGCCTATTTCGTGGGAGATTACCCCCGCAAGCTCGGCCTCATTACCAACTGTTTTTAGGAGTCCGGTGTTGACGTAGAGATAGCCACCTGGTGTTGCGAAGGCGTTGACCTGGTCAGAGATTATTACTCGTGTTTTTATAGATGGGAGGAATCTTTCGGGATAATGGGAATAAATGTTGTTTGTCAGTTGTTGAACATAGCCATTAAGTGACGAGTCGTTTGAGACCTTCATCTCCTGATGGATCTGATTGTCGAGCTGGGCTCCAAGAGCCATATCATCCCTTGTTGTAAAGACGTTTGCCTGCCCTTTATTTACGCCACTCCCCATAGTTCCGCAGCCCAGGATAATTGATGAAAAGACGAGTAATAAAAGTTGTTTCATAGTCACTCCAGATGGAATAGTTATTAGGGTATGGTATCCTTTTTGATATAGAAAGCGAAGTCCAAAAACATATGAAAAAAAGGGTTAACAGTCATAAAATCTGGGAAATCAGGGCAATCTTTAAGAAGCTGGTTTTGCTATTTGCGATATATGGCGCCATGCTTATAGGCCCTGTTGTTTTTACGTTCGTATACTACATTCAGGCCACAAGATTCCAGGAAAAGGCGTTGCGGGAGATAGAGATGGATGAGAAGCAGAAGGTTAAACTGCCTAGTATTGTTTTACGGGGGGAAGAGTGAGGGTTCTTTTGGCATTATTATCATTCTTGTTCATGGGTTTTCAGCTCCACGCTGAAGGTGTTGATCTTCAGAAGGAGATTAAAAAAGAGCTATCGATTTTAGAAAGGGAGCTGGGTGTTCAGGGCAAAAAAGTGGGGCCGTTGAATGTTCCTTTGGCTTCACCGGTGAAAAGGGCGAAGGAGGATGATGGAAGGGGGCCTACTCAGCCTCTGCCGGCTGTTGAGGTTGGGCAGGATATTCCTGCTTTGCCTAATTTGACGACCATTTCTGGGGAGGTTGATTTTAAGAATATTGAGAAGGAGAAGGATTTTTCTTCTTTTTGGAATAAAAACTCGCATTTGGAGATCTTCTTTTTTAATAGTGTCTCCCCAAGTGGCATTCCACATTCATCGTCAAGAGAGATTGTGCCACCTCTGATTCTTCCGTCTGGTGTAAAAAGGTTTTCTCTTAAGGTTCCAAAAGGTGGGGAGGGATATATTGTTGCGTATGTCTACTATTCTGAGCCGGGGAGGTCTGATATCGCGATTTTTTCAGAGGAGATAATCGGTATATATACCGGAAAGATTGTAGTTCCGAATGATGGAATCTCGGATTTAAAAATAACGGTTAATAAGCTCAAAATCCTTAGGGCCCAACACCCATTTGTCACACTCTCAGGGTGGGTTCATGACGAGTATCAGCAGAGTGTTGGGTTATCGCACACATCCATTACGATTGCCGGGACAACAATTGTTGCCGTTACGGACAGATTCGGCAGGTATCTTTTTCCTCAACTGCCGAAATTATCAAGGATCGTTTTGCAGATTGAACGCCGTGGTTATGTTGTTACGAGGATTCCGGTGGAACTGGGGGAGGAGGATGAGGTGCTGGATATATATCTTTCCCCGGAGAGTAAATATTCTAGGGCTTTTACGCCATCGATTCCAGGCTGGGATAGCAGTAAGTTTGGGCTTGTTGAGGGAAAAATTCTTGATGGAAAAGATGGTTTGCTGGTCAGGGTCAGTGGTGAGGCGGATGGGATAATATATCTCGATAGGGCAGGAATCCCGAAGAGTTCTATTGGAAAGAGTGAGTGGGAAAAGGGGGTCTTTGAGGATGGTTTTGTCGAGAATGGGGAGTTTGTTGTTGTAAATGTTGTTGGTGGAGTTTCATGGGTAGAGGTGTGGGATGGCACCAAAAGGGTTTATAGAGAGCCGCTTTTTATTGAGCCGGGTATCGCCATAAGAGTTGACATTGATTTGACGCCCGTTCATGGCTTTACAGCGCAGATACTAAATTCAGATTATACCCCGGCGCCAAATGTCTCCGTTAGTTCACTGACTTCAGAGGGGCGTGTTGAGATTCAGCCTGTTGGATTTATACAGAATGACCCGATTGAAAAACAGGATGTCTGGATTGATACAAAAAACATGGGTGAATTTATTTTTCCCGATTTTCCTCTTGGGACGGGAAGGATAATTTTAGAGACCAGAAAAGATGATTATTTGACAACCATATTTTCAGGAAAGGTTGGAAGGAATCCAAAAATTTTGCTCTTCCCCAAGGATTATGTTTCAGGATTACTTGCAACTGCTAATCGACAGATAAAGCGAATCAATAAATCTCAATTCGCGAAGATGCCTCCATTGCAGGCGTTCTTACCGGATACCGGGGTTATTCTGGCAGATGTGCCATCCATTCCTCCCAAGGCCGTAATTGAATGTTACAGTAAGCAGGGGGTTATAGCCTATCTGGGTGAAAAGGGATTAATAGATATATTTTCTTCCTCAACAACCCCAGAAGGGGATGGAAGATTTATGATCTATAATCTTTTGCCCGGGGAGTACACGGTTGCCGGCTACTCAGAGGATTTACTGATTTTCCTTGAAAGGGTTCTTGTAAAAAACAACGTGGTTACATTTATATCGGGTTCTTAGTAATATTTAAGCCTTCTAGCCGTTTGTCACTGCTATAAAGAACAAGATTCGATTATTCGTATAATCTCTGCGAGAAAGGCTAATAAAAAAGGTAACTATTCAGCAAATGTGTCATCCCTGCGAAAGCATGGATCCATTAAAGTGTAAGATGGGCTGGATTCCCGCTTTTGCGGGAATGACAGCTGAATAGTTACTAAAAAAGAAGCTCAAGAATATAGGAGATACTTACAATGAGAAAATCATATGACTTTTCAAAATCTAGAAGAAATCCTCACATAAGACTTCTTAAGCAACAGGTTACGATTCGACTTGAAAAAGGAGTGATTGAATATTTTAAGAGGCTGGCAAATGAAACAGGCGTAGCCTATCAAGTGCTTATAAATTTATACCTGAAAGATTGTGCAAGGTCTGGAAAGAAACCTTTATTTAAATGGAAAACAGCGGGCTGAGATTGCGGAGCCTGTCCTGAACGCAGTGAAGGATCCCATTCGGCTCCTCGCAATGACGACAATCGCGCGAGATCCTTCGCTTCGCTCAGGATGACGAAGGCTTCGCTCAGGATGACGAAGGCTTCGCTCAGGATGACGAAGGCTTCGCTCAGGATGACGAAGGCTTCGCTCAGGATGACGAGAGGGCTCGCAATGACGTAATCGTCATTCTGAGGCGAAGCCGAAGAATCTCGCATTAGATCTAAAATTAATAAGAGAGTCTATTAGTAATCCTTTAATGCGTGCATGGCGGACTTGAATCCAATTTTCATCTGTGCCTCCATGACCTTGGGAGAGAGGTTGAAATGATCTCCAAAGAACATTTCATAATTATGGGGTTGGGGATGAATATATATGTATTTGAGGCTTCTCCTGTGATCTAATTCCTGCTCCAGAAGCGAGATAAGTGTCTTTCTTTTTTCCTCCGGAAGCTCGTTTTCTTTAAAGAATTTGTTTATCGTATCAAACGCTCTTTCAACTTTAAGATGGACTTTTTTTGTGCTTGCTATCTTCTGTTCAATGGTCTGGTAAAGGGCCTGGGTGATAATGGATGTCATGCCGTAATCGGCTAAAGAGCCGATTTCCTCTGTATAGTGATATGGCTGATGGGTATAGGAGGTGATTATCAAATCGGCTCCTATGTCTTTTGCTACATGGGTGGATAGGGTTTTTCTTATTTCCCCATCGAAAAAGTCGATATTTTTTTTGTTGGGAAATGTTATGCGATATGGTCTATAAAACGGCGGAAGGGCTGCGCTTGCGGCAACCGCGTGTGAAATTGGAATCTCATCTGAATAATTGCAGGTCTCCTTTTCCGTAAGATATTTCAAGGCGGAAAATTTACCGAATATGGTTCTTTTGGAATAGTTGACCTGGGTTGCAACCACGAAAAGGTCCGCCGCGATGTCACTAAATTTGTTAAATGGCAGATTATTGGCAAGATACTCCTCAATGCCCTTTGTTGAAGCAAGGCCCGTGAAGGTTAAATAGTTCCTGAAAATAGCCTCTAAACCGCTTGAGGCGCTTATAACATGCCTTTTCCTAAGCAGCCTGTAGGAGGAGCTGAGTAGAGGTAGCCCCACATGAAACATCTGCCAATAGCTTATCTTTTTAAGTCTTGTTTTATCCTTGTTTGTTTCCGCGAAGGCATGCAGGATCTCATCTGGCGTGAACCCCGTAGCCAAATAGGAAGACATAATCGCTCCGGCTGATGATCCTACATATATATCAATCAGGTTTTTCGTGTCTGGCGCGTACCTGGGGGAATTTTGAGGGCCCCCCTGGAACTTAAATCCCTTCTCCTCCAGTGCCAGACACACACCAAGGTGAAAACAGGCGGCTTTGACAGCGCCACCACTCGCGACGAAAGCAATCCTGGGGTGCATTTTTTTTCCTTGTTAGGGCCTATAAAAATTATGAGATTACTATTAAAGCTTGTCAAAATTTTAAGAGACTTTTAACATGGATGAAGTCGTAAGCCTGTTATTGTGATCGGCTCTCGTCATTGCGAGGAGCCAAATGGGATCCTTCACTGCGTTCAGGACAGGCTCCGCAATCTCGGGGAGATCCCTCGCTACGCTCGGGATGAC
>MGRR01000089.1:782-3241 GCA_001798265.1 Deltaproteobacteria bacterium RIFCSPHIGHO2_12_FULL_43_9 | reverse complement strand
TAGGTACTCGGGATGACGTAGGTACTCGGGATGACGTAGGTACTCGGGATGACGTAGGTACTCGGGATGACGTAGGTACTCGGGATGACGGAACGATGGTGACCATATGAACCAAAATGAATGGGTTCCTCTTTTAGAATTCGCGGTCAAGGAAGGGATAAGCCCATCTACGGTTCGAAGGCAGATAAAATCCGGGAAGATTATTTTTCGGCTGCAGGATGGAAAATATCTCATACAGGCAACGCCTCTGGAGCTAAACAAGCCGGAAACATCGTCTTCCTCACCACAGGTTGCAGGGGTTTTGAGGTATGCTGAAGAGTCCCTAAAAAGCCTGAAAGATGCGCACCGGGAGATACTCACCCAAAAAGAGAGTGAAATAGGGAGGCTGAAGGGTGAAAATGTTCGTCTGACCCAGGAGATTCAGGAATTGAGGATGCTTATTGAGGTTTTAGAGAAACGCTCTTCTCTGTAGACTACAACGGTTACCAGCTCTTCTTATACGTTTTATCTTCGTTTGTTTTAATATTTTGAAAGATGGCATCAAGTGTTGAATCTTCCATGGTAAGATTGAAATCCTTGTTATTTTCCCGCCACCAGGTTTTAAACTGATTGTACCAGGTGTTTTCGTTTTGGTTTGATATAACAAACTGACTTGAAACGGCCATTTGCAATAACGTCCACGTGTCATTGTAGTTCGCGTCCGACCGATTTTCTTTTTTATATTCCGGGTTCATAAATTCAATAAGTAATGGAATTGCCCGCTTGTCTTTTTCAGCAAGAAAATAGTAGCCGATATAATTTAGGCTTCTTGGATCCACGTTTTTTAGGTTGTTGAAAATTGAATCAGGTGAAATTTGGGAGATTGTTTTAATAGAGTTGGTCAGGCTCGGGCGATAAAAATAGAGGTTATTTAGAATATCTTTAACCTCTTCGGCCTTTAATGGTGAGCCTAGAAATAAAATAAATGAGAATATGATTGAAATCTTTTTCATTAAGAGGAGCTTATCTTAATTATTGCTCGAAGTCTGTATTTAAATTTTGTATTGGTATTAAACCATGTTCCGAGAGTAACTTTAGGAGGTATTGATTACCGGTTTTCAGCCATTGTTCATATAACCTCAGCATATCATTATATTCCGAGGATATCTGTGTGTGGTGGCTTACTTCGGATATGACCTCGACAAATTTGGGGAATTTTTTTGAAAGTTCATGAAATAATTTTTGAAAGGTATCTTTTGGATGGAGTCCGGCCGCGTTCATATACGCGACACTTCCCATGTTAATATAGTAGTCTATATCAATAACTTTTCGTTTAAAGCTTTCCGGAAAAAAGCCGGAGATATATAAGGAATAATCTCCCAGCTGCTTGAATGTTTGCAGCTTTTCTTCTGGGGCAGAGAGGGTGGCAAGGCGCAACGTTAGGGCCAATGGCGATGAACCTCCAGCCTGTAATTGGGTAGTGTGGAGAAATTGGGAAAGGAGCTGCACCAGATAATGCCTCGCAGCCTCGGTAATACAAACATTTTGGGAGGCAACAGCCTTTTCTACAAGCTGCCTGAAGAACTCAGCTGGGGTAGTCAACAGATCTATTGATTTTTCTTTCCCCATATTCATCCTCACCCGCCCCTTAAGCCGGCCAAAAGTTGGACGTATTCTATGAAGAAAATGGTACTTATATTTATAATATCAGACCTTTAGTCCCGGTGGAATGCCCTAACCCTTAGAATTCATTGACTTTTTTATTCTCTGCTGCTAGGTCTGAATAATGTTAAGCCGCCGGATCCTAAATAAGTACCTACTTAAAGAGCTTATCCCACCATTTCTTATCGGGGTGTGCGTATTTGTCTTTATATTGATGACTACGCAGATAATAAAAATAAATCAGCTGATTATTGTTCATGGTGTGAGTATTAGAGAGGCAAGCTTAATAGTTTTTTACCTTATTTTAACATTTCTTTCGATTTCTATTCCTTTAGCCCTTCTCTTCTCGTCACTTTTGGTTTTGGGGCGTCTCTCTTCAGACAGGGAGATAATAGCAATGAGGGCATGTGGCATAAGCCAGTTCCAGATGCTTCCCCCATTTTTATTCGCGGCCTCCATTCTGATGGTTTTGGTTTTATTCCTCACGTTTTTTGTAGAACCATTTGGATTTCAGCAATTCAGGGTGATAACAAAGAATATAGGGGCTGATATATCAGCGGCGATGATAAAACCGAGGTCTTTTCATGAAAAATTTTTCGACATGATGATTTATGTTGATAATGTTAATACGGAATCAAACAGCTTTAATGGTATTTTTATTCACGATAAACGGATTTCCGAACATCCCCTCTCTATTTTTGCCAAAACCGGCAGTCTGTTTCAGGACAAGGATGGTCAGGCATTAACATTAAGGTTGGAGGAAGGGTCCATTCATCGCGAACAAACCCAAGAGGATGAGGGGTATCAAAAGATTAATT
>MGRR01000089.1:0-760 GCA_001798265.1 Deltaproteobacteria bacterium RIFCSPHIGHO2_12_FULL_43_9 | reverse complement strand
AGATTTAGAAACCCTGTTGAGTTTGCCAGCGAAGAAACCAAGAATGCTTACCTATGAAGAGCTTCGCACACAGCTTGCCACCCTGGATCCAAATAGCGCGGAATGGAGAAAGCACGCGGTAGAATTGCACAGAAAGTTCGGCCTGGGTGTTGGATGTCTTGTTTTCGTGATATTTGGCGTAGCTATAGGGGCAAGGACAAGAGGCACGGTTAGATCGTCGGCGTTTTTGATTACAATACTTTTCATGCTCGTTTATTGGATACTCTATGTAAAGATGTCCGCGTGGGCCAGTGACAGGGTTATACCGGTTTGGCTGGCGATGTGGCTTCCAAATATCCTCGTTACATTGGTTGGCGGCGCCGTACTCTTAAAAAATAACAGGACATAAAGCCTTAAATAGCGATCGCAGAAATATATATGTTTGAATCCAAACAGGCTGTTATTAAATCACTCTTCAAATGGTCCACCAAAATCTTCTGGTTTTAACCCTTTTTTCCTAGCACTCCTTCTACCCTCTTCAGCCAATAAACGTAAATTTCTTTTTGCCTGATATTGGCGAAATGCTTCTCTTAATAGCTCACTTGTTGTCCTATGCTCTTCCTTTGCTACACGCTCTATTTCCCGCCCCATTTCACCAGGAAGTGAGATTGTAATTGTTTTCAATGATTTCATATGGTTAGCTCCGCTAATATAAGATTATTTCTTATATACTCTTATTTAATCTTATCGGATAAATTAGGGAAAATCTATAATGAACTTA
>MGRR01000088.1:4931-6278 GCA_001798265.1 Deltaproteobacteria bacterium RIFCSPHIGHO2_12_FULL_43_9 | reverse complement strand
TTCGTCATCCCCGTGAAAACGGGGATCCAGATCCCGGCTTTCGCCGGGATGACGGAACAGATTCCCGCTGGAGCCTGTACTCCGTGAAAACGGGGATCCAGATCCCGGCTTTCACCGGGATGACGGAATAGATTCCCGCGGCAGCCTGTACTCCGCGAAAGCGGGGTACGGGAATGACAGTGGGTGCTCGCAATGACGTAATGCCGTTTGTTTTTAGGATGACGGATTAGTAAAAAATTGTCTACTGATTACTCGATTTAGGCTCCCTGATGGAGGTAATGCTTCTGGTAATTTCTAGGGAGTGTTCCTGGTCCTTTGAGTGGGTGAGATATAATTCATAGTGTTTTAGCGCGAGATCGGATTGTCCAAGATCCCTGAAGATGTTGCCCAGATAGCGGTGTGGGTCTGGATAGTGTGGTCGCAAAAGCAGGACATAGCCGAACGCCTTAATTGCCTCTTCTCTTTTATCCTGTTCATAATAGATCTTTCCTAAATTGTCCCATGCTATCCATGATGTTGGATTCAAGGTGGTTGCCTTTTTGTACCACTTTTCGGCCTCCGGCGCGTTATCCTTTGTGAGTAGCAGGTTACCGAGTGAAATTGCGGCGTCGCTGTTTCCAAGCTCAGCGCCAAGTTTATAGGCTGCGATAGCTTCTTCAATCCGGTTTAACTGCTGGCATGTTATCCCTTTCAGATAATAGGCGCGTGAGAGGTAAGGCTCTTTTGAAATTGCCTGATCAAAGAAAGTTTTGGCGCTTTTTAGCTCGCCGAGATTTAATGCCAGCTCACCTTTGATCATCAGGGAGACAGGAGAGGTGGTTTTATAATTCATTATGTTTTTAAATATCTCACTCTGGTCTGTATCCGTGAGTAATGCGTATGCGAATAAAGCCTCAGGAGTAAAATCTTCCTCAAAGGAAGAGGTGATGTAGCTTTTAATAACCTCAGCCCTTGGAATTGATGCTCGCCTTGCCGGGAGGTTTCTAATGCTATCAATAGCGATTTGGGCTAAAATTGAAGCCTTGGAGTCATCGGTTTGTGAATCTGTTTGAATCATTTTTGCGATTTCATCATCGACAAATTCCCTTGTTAATTTCAGGTTTGCTTTTTCCGCTTCTCTTTTTGGTCCATTTATTGTTGATGTGGAGAATTCTATATGGGGATTCGTATCAGACAAGATCTGTGCTCCCAGCCCCAGTTTATATGAGCCGTTGGGTCCAACCAGAAGATGGGAAAGGAGTGTTGAATATGTAAATGTTTCATCTTCGTCTTTGGAAAATACTTTCAGCCCCTCTTTGAGCTGGTTGATATTTATATGCAATGGGCTCCTGCCGCCGATCAGAATCA
>MGRR01000088.1:4221-4754 GCA_001798265.1 Deltaproteobacteria bacterium RIFCSPHIGHO2_12_FULL_43_9 | reverse complement strand
TCGCGTGTATCGCCAACATATCTTGTGATTCTCTCGTTGCCGGGGGTGTTAAAGAATTTTTCCATTTTGTACATTGCAGGTTCAATTTCAATTATATCGACATTGCTGACCCTTTCGTCTTTTAATATCGTTGATACGGTTTTTCCTGTTCCCGCTCCCAAAACAAGCGCACTTTTAGGTTCCTGGGTGTTGAGAACTATGGGCAGAATACCCATGAGTTTTTGTGTTTTTAGATTTGATTCTGAAGGACCATTTTCAATAGGGATGGAGAGGGTTTCAACTCCATTAACTATTAGATATCTTGTGTTTATATTTTCCCTCTCCACTACTGCGATTGAGGCATTTAAACCATCTTCATGCGCAAGCCATGCGCTATCATACGCCGGATAAAGCCCATGGGTACTTCTGCGGCTATTGGATAGTAGGAGTGGATCCCATGGGGGTTGGGCAATTAAATTTATAATTCCAAAGATTGAGGCCAGTACCCCCTGTGTCAGATAAATCGTTTTTCTCTGTCTGAATTTTTGTTCAAT
>MGRR01000088.1:3840-4203 GCA_001798265.1 Deltaproteobacteria bacterium RIFCSPHIGHO2_12_FULL_43_9 | reverse complement strand
GATTATCAGCATTGAAGTGGTAACCGCGATGGTTGCCCTGAGTCCAATGGATGGTATCAAAATAATCGATGTAAATAGTCCACCAAGACCGCTTCCAATCATGTATAATGCAAAGGTTCTTCCAACGGTTTTCCCGGTATGGAGTGGGGATTTTATTATTATATTGACTGATAAGGGGAAAAGGGCACCGATTATTGCCATTGGTGGTAATAGAACAATGGATGAGGTCAGGAATTTCAAAAAATAATTTAGTGCTGTAATTTCACCGGTAATTTCTGTAATGCGGCTAAACCACCAGGGGAGTTCATTCATGAACCATGATGAGCCGACCGCTGTAACCCCTGCCAGGACTGTAAACGCGCC
>MGRR01000088.1:0-3804 GCA_001798265.1 Deltaproteobacteria bacterium RIFCSPHIGHO2_12_FULL_43_9 | reverse complement strand
TCTAGATGACAGATAGCTTCCGGCGCTGATTCCCACCAGGCAGGTTGCGACCATGATTGAAAAGCCGAAAACAGAAGAGCCGATCATTAACCCGAGTGTCCGGGTCCAGATTATTTCCAGTGAGATTGTTATCGCGCCAATTAGTGCCAATGAGAACATTGATAAATAACGTTCTGTTTTTGAAATTGCCGCTGGTGTTTTATTCTGCGCTGGATTCAGTGTTTCATTATTTTTCTGAATGGCTTTTTCCTCTTCCAGATGATGCGGTAGCTTCAATAGCCATACGGAGGTTGCGATAAAGGCAAAAATTGTTGTCGCGATTATTATTGCTCCTTCTGTGCCAAAGAGTGGAATAAAGATAAATCCGGAGCCAAGTGTGCCGATGACCCCGCCTAAGGAGAAAAGGGCGTATACCCTGCCTGTTTCAGTGCCGATTGCGTGATTAAATCTGGAAAGAAATTTGAGAAGTGTCGGGAGCAGTCCGCCAAGAAAAAAGGTAGGAATAAAAATTAAGATTGAACTCAGACCGAATCGCCATAGATAGGTAAATATAAAAGAGCCCCTGGAGTAGGCAATTGTGCCGAATATGCCGGGTAAAAAGAAAATGGAGACGATCAATATCGAAGCAGATCCTAATAATGCCAATGAGCCGCACTGCTTCCACGGAGATTTTGTTTTGTCAGCTAATCTTCCAAAGTATTCACCACCGGAGCCGAGACCAATTAAAAACGCGAAAAGTATTGTCATGATCGCAAGGGTGTCTCCCCCCATGGGGATGGAGATCTCCCGCTCCCACCCTATCTGCAGCACAAAGATGCCGGCCCCAGAGGCCGCTGCAATCAGATAGGTTGCCAGTTTAAAGATGGTCTCTGCCCGTATTCTCAAGATAGACCCCTCCAGAACTACTTATCGGCTTGAAATCATTGAGTATTGAAGGGGTCCATGAGTTCAAAATTAAAGAATTATTAAGAGATATCCGATCATAAGCTGGTAGATCGTTTCATAAGTTTTGTCATTCCGGCACCCCGTTTTCACGGAGTACAGGCTCCAGCCGGAATCTATAAAATTCGCGCTAGATCCCGACTTTCGTCGGGATGACAAAAATACGCAAAACTTATGAAACGCTCTACTAGTGGAGGGGCTTATGATCAAAGGGAATGTAATTAGTCTGACCGAGGTTAGGGAAGAGGAGAGAAGGAAATTTAACAGGATTGTATTACAGGGGCTCTATAGGATCAGGGTTATCATTCCCGGCGCACAGGGTGGATTGGCGGACGTTGCCATAAATGACATCAGTAAGGATGGGATAAGTTTTGATTTATCCAGGCTGGGTAGTTTCACTAAAGGTGATTCTGTTGCGCTCCGCATTTATCTCTCTCCGGAGTTTTATCTCCCGATTTCGGTCTATATCCAAAACGTCAAGAGTGTCGCGCCTGATGTTGTGCGTCACGGTGCCAGCTTCCTTCGCCATCCGCCATACGAATATGAGGCAATTGAAGCCTTAATTAAATTCCTCGAAGCTGCTCAAAGAAGAAGCAAACGTGATCACGGAGATCGTCTTCTAAGAGCAATCCCTTGAAAATAAATCGTGATTAAGTAATCATCTCTACATCGTTGTATTTTTTGTTTGACTTCTTCAGGGGGTATTTATGAGACTCGCTTCCCTTATTCTTTCTCTTGTTTTAATCCCGTCTATTACTTACGCATATCGGGTTATAGAGCACCCATCCCGGCAGTTTGTTCTATTGGAAGACCGCATAGTTCCGGGAACGGATCATAAGGCTAGCGAGCTTCTCGATGAAAAAAATGTCCCGGATGAGGTTCATTCGGTTGAATTAATAAGAGAGGCGGGAGATCAGTCTATAGATGCCACCCTCAGATTAAATAACTTCTATTTTGCGGCAGGGGACGCCAGACATTCTCATACGCACGGATGCATGCACCACGAATATCCCCATCAGCAGTGCACCGAGAGATCGGAGTTTTGCTGGACAGATTATGAGGATCGATGTGGTTATGAATGGGAATACATCTGTCGCTATTATAATGGACAGAGATACTGCAGATATGAACAGGTGTACCGATGCCGACGATATCCAGTCAGAAGATGTATTTGGCAGGATATACCAGTTACGTACTATGAATTGCATTCACACCAGGGTGAGCTGCCATTCTTCTCAACTCAGACCTCTTATCCGGTTAAGGTTATCTTCCCAAATAATGCGCCACTGGCAGGAAACAGGACTGAGAGATTTACTGTAGAGTTTGACGGCGAAAACCCAACGATCAGGTTTGATCACGTGGCATATTTCTATAGTGTGGATCGGATTGAGGTTGGTGATGTAACCACTGTAATCTGGCTCAAGGCAACCAGCAGGCAGGAGCTCATGGATCCAAACAACATTACCTTCACCTTGGATGACAAGGGTTCAGAGTGGAGCTGGATTGTTGAAGATCAAATCTACGGAGTTGCGGATGTAAAAACAACGTATCATCTGAAAGCGGAGAGCTGTTTTTTGGTCGTTTGTGATAAGCCGATCGAACATTACGTCTATGCCCCGTTTGAGCTCTTTACCCCGCCCCTCAGGAATAATGCCGTCTGGTCTGTTACTCTTGAGATTGAAAGGAGTGGTAAATTTCTTCCTACCCCACTTAAATTTAATTTCAAGTATGAATACAAGGATGGGGGGTTAAGACCGAAGAATTAAAAATGTAACTATTCAGCTGTCATCCCGGTGAAAACCGGGATCTGGATTCCCGCTTTCGCGGGAATGACAGCTAAATAGTTACAAGCATGTTTTAATTAAAAGTGACACGTTTGTTCGGAATATGAGTAACGAATACGGGATTTGAATCATTGGGGTTTATGAGGGCAGTATATAGAGCAACGGGGTATAATCGCTTTGAATAATGCCAATTTTTGGCAAATCACATTTTTAAAGGTATTATTGTGATAATGAAGAAAGAAACCATTGATTTAGTTGAATCAAACCCAGAAATCCTTGCTGGAAAACCTGTAATAAAGGGGACCAGAATATCTGTGGAATTCATTTTAGAAAAACTTGCCGAAGGAGAGTCGGTTCAGGATATATTGGAGGCACATCCTAGATTAACAGTTGACTCTATTAGGGCTGCGATTGCCTTTGCAGCTGCAAATTTAAAATCAGATTTTGTTTATCCTATAAGGAAAGTTTCATCGAAGTGAATTTTGTTGCAGATGAAAGTATTGACCAAGCAATTGTAGCCGCCTTACGTAAATCAGGGCATAATGTTCAATACGTTGCGGAATTAGCTCCTGGAATATCCGATTCAATGATCTTAGATTCCGCAAATAAGACATCCTCAGTTATAATTACAGCAGATAAAGATTTTGGAGATTTAGTATATCGTCAAAAATATTTAAATCCCGGAATAATACTTCTTAGGCTTGCTGGTCTTTCCAGAGGACAAAAGGTTGAAATTGTTATAAATGCAATTACACAGTACGGAGACAATTTATTAGGAAAATTTTCTGTTATATCTCCATCTACAATGCGAATTCGAAATATTAATTTTCATTGAAAAATAGTCAAAAATAGACATGGAAGGCGTCTACACGGATGGAACCCATTTCAAAAATGATCGCAAACAAAGCATACAGTAGCACCGAAGAATTAAAAATAAAAAAGGCAGGCCACAATGGCCGGCCTTTTTTATTTTATATGCAGTACTCTATAGACTGTCTAATTCAATATCACCACTTTGACTGTGGAGTTCAACCATTGCTCCACCACCGTTGATTTTTCCTGCCGCTTCATATGACGC
>MGRR01000087.1:15024-19814 GCA_001798265.1 Deltaproteobacteria bacterium RIFCSPHIGHO2_12_FULL_43_9 | reverse complement strand
ACTGGTAACCCCGCCATTTTATCCGAAGCTGGTAATCGAACAGATACGTGAAATCGGGGTTCAATCCATTGTGCTTGTTGCCGTAACTGCCGCTTCAACCGGCGCTGTTATGGCACTACAACTCGCGTATGGATTCTCCAGATTCGGCGGCGAGCTCTACGTTCCAAAAATTGTAGCCCTCTCTCTCGTAAGAGAATTGGGTCCGGTATTCGCAAGCCTTATGCTGGCAGGACGCGTTGGCGCTGGAATAGCTGCGGAGGTCGGTTCAATGAGGGTTACGGAACAGATAGACGCGATTAGAGCGCTTGGAACAAGCCCGATAAAGAAGATTGTAATACCAAGAATCATGGCAATGTTGATTGTTATCCCCCTGCTAACCTGCATGGCTGACATCGTCGGTATTTTGGGTGGACTTGTAGTTTGTATGGTGGAGCTTAATTTTGATGCGGCGTTTTATTTCAACAAGGTAATCGAATCCGTTTTGATGCGGGACTTTTTAGAGGGTATTGCCAAAACATTTTTCTTTGGCACGGCGATCACAATAACAGCTTGCTATTACGGCTTTAACACAAAAGGGGGAACGCAGGGGGTTGGTCACTCAACAACGCAGGCTGTGGTTGTTTCATCCATTATTATTCTGGTTGGGGACTTTTTCCTGACAAAACTATTTATATCGTTTTAGGGGAAGAGACGGGAATGAACGACATTATTGAATTAAAAAACATAGTAAAATCCTTCGAGGGAAATGACGTGTGTAAAGGATTAAACCTAACCGTAGAAAAGGGGGAGATCCTCGCCCTGATCGGTGGAAGCGGCTCAGGCAAGACTGTAATTTTAAGACATATGATCGGGTTGCACAAACCAGACAGCGGCAAGGTGCTTTTCGAGGGGAAAGATATTACGGATTATGATGAAAATGAGCTAATAGCGGTGAGAACAAAGATTGCCTATCTATTCCAAAATGGGGCACTCTTCGATTCCCTCTCTGTATTTGAGAATGTGGCATACCCATTAAGAGAACACACCAAGCTTCCGGAAGAAGAGATACAGAAAAGGGTACTGGAAGAGCTAAAACATCTTAAGATTGAGGGAACCGAGGATCTTTATCCCTCCGATCTTTCGGGCGGTATGCAACGCCGTGTCGCATTCGCAAGAGCCATCATCTTAAAACCAGACGTAATTCTTTTTGATGAACCAACCACTGGTCTTGATCCCTTTAATATACACAATGTTGTCGAATCGATCAGGGATCTCAACAGAGAGCGTGGAATTACATGCGTTGTTGTTACGCACGACATGCAATCCATGATGAAGCTGGCAGACAGGATCGCGATGCTCCACAAAGGTGTAATTAGAACGGTTGGGCCGACTGAAGAGGTGCGTGCCCTGAAAGACCCGGTTGTGGAGAGTTTCATAACTGGTATTGAAGCCAAGGTAAACACAAATGACTAAACCATATAAATTAAATGAGGCCAAAGTAGGACTGACAGTTTTTATAGGTATTTTACTTTTTGCCTTCTCAATATTCCTGATAGGCGGAGAGAGAGGAATACTTAGACCTCAATATAATCTCTTTGTTACATTTCCAAATATCTATGGACTCGATATTGGTGCCGCCGTGCGACTTGCCGGGCTGGACGTTGGGCGGGTAAAGAATATTTACTTTGCCGAGGATCTGGCAAAAACCTATGTACTCGTCGAATTAGAGATAGATAAAAGGATGCAGGATAGAATACGGGAGGATTCCGTAGCATCAATTCAGACAATGGGTCTTCTTGGTGACAAATATATTGCCGTAAGCGTCGGATCAAAAGATTTTCCTCTACTAAAGCCCAATGGCTATCTGATAAGTGAAACCCCGGGTGATATCGCTCAATTTCTGGATAAAGGTGGCCAGATCTTAGAAAATATGGTCGACATTACAAACTCCCTCTCCAGGGTTCTGGAGAAGAAGGGGCTGGAAAACTTCCTCACAAACCTTGATAAAATGATCTCTTCAGGAAGCAGGGTCCTGGGGCAGATTGAAACAGGCCCAGGAACCCTCCATGAGGTTATATACAGATCAAAGGGATCCGACACAGAGAAACTCATGTCCAACCTCGCATCAAGTTCTGAAAATCTAAATTCAATTATGAAGAAGATAAATCAAGGGGATGGCACACTAGGTGCCCTTATCAACGACAGAAGCGCCTATGAAGACCTAAAGGCAATCTTGGGCGGCGCGAGGCGAAGCAAGCTCTTCCAGTACATGATCAGATATAGCGTTAAAAAGGCCGAGGGAAAAGAACCAAAAGAGGGTGAATAGCAGAAGCGTCATTGCGAGGAGGCCCGAAGGAGACCCTTCACTACGTTCAGGGCAGGCTGCGCAATCTCCTACGTTGAGATTCCTTCGGTCGCGCAGCCTGTCCTGAGCGAATGCGAAGGGCTCCCTCGGAATGACGTGGGAGATCCCTCGCTTCGCTCGGGATGACGTTTTCGCTCGGGATGACGGCTTCGCTCGGGATGACGAGAGCGTTCTTCAAGGCATCCAGAACAGCCAAAAACTCCTCTGCTTTTTTCATCATCGCGACAATGTCATAGATACGGGGGTCATTATTTTCTAACCCCTTTAACAATCTTCCTGAGAGCTCCATGATTTTATGCATTGGTCTCTTCAATTCTTTCGAAATGAAATCATAGAACAGATCTTCTTTTGTTGATTCGCCAGATTGGTGAAATTTTTGAAACAGGATTTCAAGCTCTTTTTGCGCCAGTTGAATCTTACTGTTTACTCCATCAATGTCCACCGTCGACTCATCGGGAGCATCAGATGCAACTTGGGATCTCTGGTCCAATTGTTCCTTGAGGGTTTTAAGCTCTATTGTTTTTGATTTATTGAATGCTTCCAGTTCATGCGCCACCTTTCTCATCTTTGATCTGAGAAGAGCATAATAAATAGCGTACCTGATACTAAGTGGTGTCCAGTTGGCTGGTAAAATCCTGAATACATTGCAATGCCTCGACAATTCAACAATATACTCCCTGTCTTTGGCGTATGTGACAACAATTATTTCATAGCGCGCATTGTTCTCATTTAATGCCCCGATAATATTTTTGTTTTTTTCCGGCTGTAAATCATCGATAACAAGCAGACATATATCCTGCAATGTAACATTCCCGCTCTCCCCGAGAATAATTCCACCTCTGTTATCTTCTCTCAGGTGTCTTTGTATCTCATGCGAAATTCTATGCTTGCTTAGCGCAAGTAGAATGTTATCCATGCTTCTCCAGATATTTTATCGCCTCCCACAGCGCCCCAGAATTCCTTTCCCAATATCCGGATACCGGGGTATGTTCAGGTAACTCCAGGGTAATAACCTGGATATTCCTGTCGTACCCGGCAAACGCGCCCAACGATCCGGGGGTGGGATAGCCGATATGCTCAGTTAGGACGTAGCCATTTTTTGCCGCAATAATCTTTGCCAGGTTTTCCGCGGGACCATCAAAGTTTACCTGTGGAATCCATGTGTGAACGGAGATTATAGCGCTGGGTGGAAATCTATCTATTGCAGACATTATCGCTTTAGTCTCTGGCTCAGAGGCTGGACTCTTGCCTGGATAATTTTTCTTCTCTACCGATTTTGGTTCCCAGTTCTTGGATGGAAAATTTCTATTAATATCCACCCCATTCGCATTAACCCTTGTTCCAGCTTCAAGTCCATCAGGATTGACCTCGGGAAAGTAAAGAATGGTAATGTTGTCCGGAACATTCTCCAAAAGCTCCCTTTTCCAGAACCCGGTTAGGAATTCAACGGACTCAGGTTCATCTCCATGAACCCCGCTATATAGATGGATTATAGGGCCAGACTCCCCCAAAACCTCAGCGATTAAAGGAGCTTTTTTTATAGATTCACCAAGCGCAACAATTGATGCCATATGAAAATTTTACATCTTGCCGCAAGAAAAGTCATTTGTTCTTTCCTGAAAGATACAATGGTGGTGAAATAATTCCATATTGAAATCTGTAAACCCCCTGCTACTGTAACCACTCGACTAGCTTTGTCATTCCCGCGAAAGCGGGAATCTATAAAACGTACAGTAGATTCCCGTTCACACGGGGATGACAACAGAGTGCCCGCAATGACGTTTCAAGGGGATTTACATGAAACGATCCATACCCTTAATAATCATTACACAGATTCTTCTTTTACCGGTTCCTGGTTTTGCGGGGCACCCCTGGCCTATTTACCCACATGTAATGAACGTTACCTCAACATCCGCGGAAATTGCCTGGAAAACATTCCCATCAGTTGAAAAATCGACCTTTAGCTGGGGTGAAACAGAGTGTGAGTATACTAATTCATTGGAAGTCAACCGCGGAATGCCCTCACATGTATATTTGAATAATTTAGAGCCCGGTAAAAGATATTACTACAAGGTCGAACATGCAGACCTAATCGCGCAAGCCTGGTTTGAGACCAATCCATTACCCACCTCTGATGCCCCCTACAAGTTTGCAGCGATTGGAGATGGTGGAAGCGGATTCGAGGTTCAGGATCAGATCGCGACCCAGATGCGCCTGCTCAGACCCAAATTTGTTATCCATACCGGTGACTTAATATATCCCGAGGGGGAGGGTAAACATTTAAAAAATAAATTCTTTGATCCCTATCACTCCTTAATGAACACAAGCCCATTTTATATAGCCTTGGGTAACCATGATTATGACACTAAAGAGGGGCAGGAAATCCTGGATGCAATTTCCCTTCCACAAAATGATATCGACAACTCTGAACATTTTTATACGTTTG
>MGRR01000087.1:9411-14997 GCA_001798265.1 Deltaproteobacteria bacterium RIFCSPHIGHO2_12_FULL_43_9 | reverse complement strand
TTGACTCCAATCTCTTTTTAAAATCGGGATTCCAGGGCTCACCCCAGTGGTTATGGCTGGAACGCACACTCAAATCCAATAATTCCGGCTGGACGATAATCTTTTTCCATCACCCGGTTTTTAGCTCCGGAGATCATCCAATAGAGCCTGGAATGAAAAACCTTCATTCCCTGTTTGTAACGCACGGTGTGGATCTCGTTTTTAACGGCCATGATCATAATTACGAACGAACAAAGGTCATCGACGGCATCCAATATATTATCACAGGCGGTGGTGGGGCCAACATCCGCACCCCACAGCCAAATGAAACTACTGAATTTGCCATTAAGGCGCATCATTTCGTTGAGGTAGAGATCGCGGATAAATATGTGACTATTAAGGCCATTAACGAGAATGGAAAAGTTTTTGACTACTGCACACTTGAAAAGAATGGAAAGGGTTGTTTCCGGCAAGCCCGGCAATAATGTAACACCTAACCCATCTTAAATATAATACCCTTCTTTTTTATCTTCTCGACCAGCGTGGTTCTATTCATCCCCAAAAGGTTTGCGGCTCTTTGCCTGTTCCCATTTGTTCTTTCCAGCGCCTGGATGAGCAAATCGTATTCGATATCGCCAATCATCCTCTTAAAATCGATTCCATCCTCCGGCAACGTCACAGAGAATGTTCTCCCTAGATTAAATTCAAACGCACCTTGAGTGATTGAGAGTGGAAGGTCTGAGACCGTAATCTCCCTCTCCCCCTTCAAAATTATCAGCCTGTCTATGAGATTTTCCAGCTCCCTTACATTACCCGGCCATGAATGATGTATTAGAATATTCATAGCCTCCTTACATATTTTAAGCCCCTCTTTTTTATATCTATGACAATATTTATTTATAAAATGCCTTACCAGAAGAGGGATATCATCACGCCGCGACCGGAGCGGAGAGAGCTTAATTGGTATTACATGCAATCTATAGAAGAGATCTTCACGGAATTCCCCCCTCTTTACAGCCTCAGAAAGATCTTTATTCGTCGCCGCGATAATCCTGACATTAACACCGCGCGTTTCAGAGGAACCAACCGGTTCAAACGTCTTTTCCTGAATTACCCTGAGAAGTTTAACCTGAATACTCGGATCAATTTCCGCTATTTCATCCAGGAATATAGTTCCCCCATCCGCCGTCTGAAATCTCCCATCTCGGGTATTAACAGCACCGGTAAACGCTCCACGCACATATCCAAAAAGCTCCGCCTCAAGAAGTCCCTTCGGAATCGCGCTACAGTTTACGGTGACAAATGGTTTGTTCGACCTGTGAGAGCTGTAATGAAGGGCCCTCGCGACCAGTTCCTTTCCAGTACCACTCTCGCCGGTTATAAAAACCGTGGAATCTACATCTTTTACCTTTTGAATTAATTCGAAGAGCTCAAATATGGAACTACTTTCACCTACTATTTCGTCGAATCCATATTTTAGTTTGGGGTTTTCCCTGGATTTTAAGTCATTTTTTTGACAGCTATTCCTTGATCCTCCACTTTCCACAGAATCGTTTTCCACCCCTATTTCTCCCATTCCTGTATTCGTGGATACCAAGTAAGCTTTATAAGTATAAGTTGTGAATTTAACAGAGCTTTTAACAGAGTATCACCCTGCACATATATTCGTCAATCGAAAGCCAGTCATCCCGACGAAAGTCAGTCATCCCGACGAAAGTCAGTCATCCCGACGAAAGTCAGTCATCCCGACGAAAGTCGGGATCTCAGATTCCGGCTTTCGCCGGAATGACATCACCGGAATCAGGTAGCATATGGCCACATAATGCGATGTCATTTTTGGCACTAGCACAATTTTCATTAAATATTCTTAACATTCCACCCGATAAAAAATGTAAGGGGGGGGATACTATGACAACGAAAACAATTGATTCCCTTATAAAGGAGCGCGCAGATCTTATAAACACCATGTATGATTGCAGCGATAAACTGCTGGCCGCCCTGCAAACAGGCGACCTTATTAACGCGGAACGATATGACTATATGAGAGAAGGCTGTTGGGACCAGATAAAATATATTGATGAAAAAATTAATCAGACCTTACGACAGACCAACAAATCACAAACCTTTAGAGAGCGTGCCTTAGGTGAGATGCGCACCGCTTTAGGCAGGTTAGCTAAAACGTCAAAACTTGTTTTATCCTCAGCGGTAAAAATCAGAAATCAGGTGATACAATCAACTGCCAGAAGCAAAGGGGCCGAGAAAACAACAGAACCCAAGCCATCAACAACCATAACAGCGACAAAACCAACCAAGGATATAGACATATAAAAACGCCGGGAAGTCTTCCCGGCGTTTTAACTAAATAACTACCTTGGCATAAAGCCCAATAGTTATTCCGTTAAGCCCAGATCTTTGGGAAGCTCTGTTATAGCATCCCTCCTAATAAGAGTAACCGTAACCCTTCTATTCTGGGCGCTGCCAACCTCTGTAGACCTGGAAGCAACAGGCATATTATTACCATGCCAACCAATCTCCACCCTATGCGTAGGGAGTCCATGTTGTATCAAATACTCTTCAACATTCATCGCCCTGATCTTTGAGAGTTTCATATTTTCAGCATTGGAGCCTTCGTTATCGGTATAACCCTGAATAGATACACGCAGATGTGGATTTTGCTTTAACGCACTATATATTTGATCCAAAGTGCTATAGTATTCTGGTCTTACAGTAGCCCCTTTATAGGAAAACTTGATATCCTTAAAAACCGGATCTTTTTTAACAACCGATTGTTTCTTACCCAATCCATCCGCAAGAGCAAAGGTGGGCAAAAGCAGTACTACCAACAGCATCAATAAACGAACCTTCATCGCATCCTCCTTTTCACTCAAAAAAATCTTCTTCTTTTAATTATAGGAGCAAACGATTTGAAGTCAAAATAAAAAGGCGTGTAACCTATTATAATTATTGGTAAATTTTGTTTTATCAATCACCATACGACAATTAATATTTCTTAATGTCGTCATCCTGAGCGAAGCGAAGGATCTCACTTATGATTTATGATGATAGCGGACATATTCTTCCACAAAACATAAATTCTGAAGATCATCCATTCTATCGATGAAAAGGATTCCATCCAGATGATCTGCTTCATGCTGAACCACCGCGGAGAGAAAATTTTTAGCCTCGAACTGAAGAGGATTGCCGTTTTGGTCGAAACCACTAACCTTAACCGATGAAGATCGCCGGACCAGACCACGAATTCTAGGAATACTTAAACACCCCTCCCATGTAGAAATGGTATCTTCAGAGAGAGGGGATATTAAAGGATTGATAACAATCTTAAGTTCTGCTTCTTGCGGTATTTCAGCAACAAATATTCGCAAGCTCTCGTGGACCTGTGGCGCTGCCAAACCAACCCCCTGGTATTCCCTCATCGTTTCAACCAAATCCCTGACAAGCGATTGAACATCAGGGGATTTAATCAGATCAACCGGTACCTCCTCGGATCTCCCCCTCAGTACCGGATTCCCCATTTTCGCGGTCCGTCGAATAGCCATAGGGGTATGCTTTTAGAGCAAAAGGGGTAAAAATTCAAATCCCCGCATTGGGCGTTCAATATTTTATACAAAACAATAATCAAAATTTTGAACGTACAAATCACACACAACCTGATCAATAAATATTCAGAACACACAAAATATCCCATTAATTTTACTACCCTTTTTTTGGCATGACAGTTGCTCTATCTGTTAGATGCCGTCCGTAATTTTCGAAAGATGACCTTTATTACAAGTGGGATATGGGGTTATGGAACCAATAATTAAGACCTCAACCAAGGCTATTTACACACTTTTTATTCTTCTAGGCGCTATTGCCCTTACAGGCTGCCCTGAAGAAGATCCTTTTCCAAATACTGGACCCGGTGCTACAGCGCCACTTCAACCAACAACAACCTGCACAGCTGGAGCTGGAGCCATCTGCTTAGACAAAAGCAATGGTGGCAACGGAAGTAACCCGGCAAATTCAGTTTTAGTTTATACCTTGGACGACGAGGGTGACTCAGTTTCAATTAACGCCACAGGAAATATCGAATTAACAGACGGTCGGGTCGTACCACCAGCCGGGGTAACACCAGTACCACCCAACGCCGACCAAACCTATCCATATGGCGCACCGGGTGGAATAACAATGATCTACTTTGCCCAAAACGGTTCACCAGTTTCTGGACCAACCCCATTAGGGGATGGCGGGATATTCTATAAAGGTAGAGAAGGTGCCCTACAAACCCCAACAGAGATACGCGCCTACATAAACGTTTTAGATACAAAAGCGATTAAAAGCGGCTCAAGAAGCCTGACAACAACAGGACAGCTGGCATCCGGAACAACCACACAGACTGTCATTATGAGACCAAATATCGACAGGCCATGGCGATCGGACATAGACACCGTTGCAGGCCCCTTTGCCGTTGGAGACAAACTGGAGATAACAAACGCAACATTCAACCCACTACAAAACGTCTCCACACCACACGCCCAGCACGCACCAGCACCTATTGCCAACGGAAGCGCAACCATCGGAACCATAAGCTACCAGGGTATTCTGAGAACAGGTGAAACCTATGCCTGGTGGTACCAGCCATTTAATGGAAGAAACTGGGGAACATTAGCCATCTCAGGAAATGGACTAAACTTTATTCCTCTCACTTATAGCGCCGCAACACAAAAGTGGGAGTACACAATACCCGCGGGCTTCTTCGGGACCGGCCTGAACACCGGTCTGGCCTATTTTGCAATAGTAGTATTGCGAGAGTGGAGAGATAATCTTGTAACCCTCGGCGGAGCAGCCATTAACGTAAAAGCACAGTAACCAACACATTTCATAAAGTATTAAATCCATGCTATTAAAATTAATTTTAATAGTATGGATTTTTTATGCCCTCGCGTTTCATATATATCCTCCCATTCATCGCGGCCCTGCTTTGGGGCTTTGGCTTCGTTCCGGTAAAAGTCCTCCTGAAAACACTCGATCCCTGGTGGTTAAACACATACAGATTTTCCATCTGTTTCCTCTGCTACGCGTTCATTGCGCTAATAACAAAAAGGTTACCAACAAAACAAGAGTGGTTATGGGGAATTCCAATCGGAATAACATTTGTGGCATGTATGGGATTCCAGACAATCGGTTTAACCAGCACAAGCATTACAAACAGTAGCTTTTTAACCGTTCTCTACGTTGTCTTCACGCCAATTTTAGGTTTCCTATTTTTTCGCCTGACCCCTTATAGATTAGACTGGTTAATGGCAGCCATAGCCCTATTTGGAGCATTCTTGCTCTCCGGTGGCAAACTAGACTCGATCTCCCCCGGAGATTTTTGGACAATCGGCTGCGCTATAAATGCCGCTCTTCATATATTAATAATCGCAAAAGCCCCGCCACACCTAAATCCCCATGCCCTTAACGCAATTCAAATTACCATTGGTATGATCATATGCGGATTAATTTCATCTATTTCAAATGAAAACCAGCCAATTTTAATATCGATGGAGAGTTTCAGCGCGTTAATGATTCTCGCAATCTTTATGTCACTCATCGGCTTTACGCTGC
>MGRR01000087.1:4484-9371 GCA_001798265.1 Deltaproteobacteria bacterium RIFCSPHIGHO2_12_FULL_43_9 | reverse complement strand
CATAATCTTTCTTCTTGAAAGCCCCTCTGCCGCAATTTTCGCCATACTACTTCTTGGCGATAGGCTCTCTCCCTTACAACTTATGGGAGCAACAACAATTTTTGTCGCAAGTATTACCGCAATATATTTCCATACCAGAAAAACATTCGTCCTTGACACAAGTAAGGGTGCTAGTTAATGCTCTCCGTCATCGCGAGCATGCACGTCATTGCGAGCGAAGCGAAGCAATCTCTCTGAAAATTTCCGGAGCGGTAGTTCAGCTGGTTAGAACGCCTGCCTGTCACGCAGGAGGTCGCGGGTTCGAGCCCCGTCCGCTCCGCCAGATTATAAAAATTAAAAGGTGGTTATATGAAATTAGAAAAAGTAAAGAAAACTAAGGAATTCACAATTTTTAAGAAAAACTCTGGTAAATATTGTGTCCAATCAAGCCAGGGGAAATGGATTAATGGTGAAGAAAAAATAAAAATTCTTCTCTCTGAGAAGCTTATTGCCGCCTCTGTTCCAAAAAAGAAAGAAGAAGAAAAAAAAGAAACACCAACAACAGAACAGGCTTCGGAAGAGAAAAAAACGGAATAAACGGAAAAAGATTATTGCTCTAAATCTTCTTCTGTTGCAGTGTCCACAAATAATCTTTCTACGCAGCCAAAGCATAATCTTCAACAAATTCTTCAAACCGCCTTGCAATCTCTCTTAATCTAGCTATGTCACGGTAAGTTAGAACTGTTGAACAAAACAACACTGCCTCTTCAATAGCTTTTGCGTAAGCAATATCCCAGCTCTGACAAAAAACCTCTAGTTTCTTAAGGGTTAAATAATGAATTGGAACACTCAGCTTTATCTTTTTTCCTTTCGTCATCAAATTAAAGCCCTCTTGCTTTTCGACCGCTGTCTTTAGGGAATCGAAGTCATTCCTTCCTACAACTCGATTTAGGTAAAAACTGATCATAACTTTTATTAAAGGAATTTTTTTAATTCCGAACTTTGATGCTGTCTCTTCGAGAAACTGGTGTGTTGTTTCAGTAAATAACGGCTGTGGTTCAACAATATTTTTCTTTAATTTTTGCCCCCAAGATTCCATTGTTTTGCGAACTTTAGGTGTTAAAGCGTAATGTCCACATTTCTCACAAACCAGCGTCTTTGTATGAAAGGTCTCCCTTCCAACCTGGATATTGATTGCCTTTTCTTTTACATTCCCATTGTTTTCACACACAGGGCAATATTTCTTCATCTTATCCTCCATTTTACTCATCTCTTCGCAACGATTGAATCTCAAAGCCAATAATCAAGTGGCCATCTTTAGAGAAAAAGCCTTTAAGATAAATCGGGATACGCCTTCCAGTTCCATTGTACGTATATTTCAACTCAACAACGTACTCTAATCCCTGCTCTCCAGACTTTCTCTTATGGCGAGTTGTTTTATACGTATCTGGTAAAGAAAGGATTGGAAGCAAATACTCATCTGGGAAATTTGGTTTATCTTTTCTAGTCCAGATAGTGTATCTATCTTCCCTAATAGCAAGCTTGATCCTTTCAAGGTCCGTATGGGCTTTCCTAAATTGCTTTGTAAATTCTTCTTTTTTAAGTCTCTTCAAAGGTGCTCCCAACAGACTTAAGCCCATATTACTGTAATTACAGTAATATATCAAGCTATTTTTATACTGTTTTGCGGGACAGGACAGTAGTACTTGATGTATTTATATGCGTTTCCGTGCGGTTGGCATCTTGACTTAACTCTTTGTTATTGTTAAATAATTCAAGAATATCAGGAATTTAGGATTTGACCTTTGCGGGACCCCGTTCGCTCCGCCAGATTTCACTTCTTGATATGTTTTGAATCAATGTATGAGTAACGTGGATTAAATCGCTGAGAACAATAGACTCAAAAGCAGGTTTCTGCAGGAAACCTGCTTTTATTCCGTTAAGTCTGTACAATTAATTAAGATTTTCTTCTACATAGGAATATTATGCCTTCCAGTACAGCGTGGAATAAATTAGTATCGGTTATTTATGAACCAGCTTAATGTAAGAAACATAGCTATTATCGCGCACGTTGATCATGGTAAAACAACCTTGGTCGACGCCCTTCTGAAACAGACCGGAGCATACTCCTTCAAGGAGGGGGAAGAGACTGTAATGGACTCGTTTGATCTTGAGAGAGAACGGGGTATTACAATCTTTTCAAAAAATGCATCGCTTATTTATAACAATATTAAAATCAATATCATTGACACCCCCGGGCATGCGGATTTTGGTAGCGAGGTCGAGAGAACCCTGAAAATGGTAGATGGGGTGTTGCTGCTGGTTGACGCAGTCGAGGGCCCAAAGCCGCAGACTAAATTTGTCTTAAAAAAGTCACTTGCATTAGGTCTCAAACCAATTCTTGTGGTAAATAAAATCGACAGGCCTCATGTAAGAGCAGATGAGGTTGTAAACAAAACCTTTGATCTTTTCTGCGAATTAAACGCAAATGATGAACAACTGGGCTTCCCGATTGTTTACGCATCTGGAAGAAGTGGAATTGCGACAGTTGACCTTAAAAAAGAGGCAAAAGATTTAATCCCACTCCTGGATACAATCGTAAAATATGTTCCACCACCGATGGTTGATCCCACCAGGCCTTTTCAAATGCAGGTAACGATGCTCGATTACGACGATTACGTCGGCACTCTTGCGATTGGAAGAATAGTTCACGGTAAGGTCAGGGTTGGGGAAACGATTGCGTGCGTTAAATCTATTAATAAATCAATCAGCGGTAAAGTCACCAAGATTATGATGTACAAAGGGTTAAGCAGGGTAAGTGTTGAGGAGGCAATGGCTGGTGACATTGTTGCCCTCGCTGGGATTGAAGATATGCAGGTAAGTGACACGCTTACCTCCATGACAAACAAAATTCCACTTCCGCCACTTGATATTGATGAGCCTACCCTTTCAATGAACTTCTCAAACAACTCCTCACCACTTTCAGGCAAAGATGGTGGAAAATTCCTGACATTAAGGCAGATAAAGGAGCGGCTGGAACATGAAGCAAAGGTAAATGTGGGGGTTAAGGTTGAGCCGGTAGATAATGGAGAGAGGCTCAAGGTCTCAGGCAGGGGGGAGCTGCATCTCTCTATTTTGATTGAGACGATGAGAAGGGAGGGGTATGAGCTTGAGGTCTCTCCACCAAAGGTAATTTATAAAGAGATAAATGGAAAGGTGCATGAACCGATAGAGTTGCTTTCAATTGAGGTCCCACCTGGGTTTCAGGGCATCATAATTCAAGCCCTTGGCCCAAGAAAGGCTCTCCTTAAAGAGACGCACAATACTTCGAGTGGTACTTTAGAGATGGAATTCTTAATTTCCTCCCGCTCTCTGCTTGGATTCAGGAGTGAATTCCTGACCCTGACAAGGGGGACAGGTATTATCTATTCCAACTTCCACTCCTATCAACCATATTGGGGCGAGCTGCAACCAAAAAGATTAACCGGTGTTTTAATCTCCCATGAGCCTGGAAAAGCAACTGCGTACTCCCTATGGGGGCTTCAGGATCGGGGCGAAATATTTATTCATCCCGGTGATGCGGTTTATGAAGGAATGATTATAGGGGTCCATAACAAGGGAAATGATCTGACAGTAAATGTAATCAGGGGGAAAAAGCTGACAAACATCCGCGCTGCAAGCGCTGATGAAGCAATTCAGCTGATTAAACCAAGAGTGATGACTCTTGAATTTGCAATTGCATTCATTGAAGAGGATGAATTGGTTGAGATCACGCCAAAAAGCATTCGGTTAAGAAAACGTTACCTGACAAAAAGTGACAGAGATAGATTTGATAGAAAGATCAAGTCGTAATCACTACACCTGAAGGTCCTGTTTTAATTCATTAACAAGCGAATTAACAACAGCCTGAAAAGAACCCGTTTGGTTAAAAATCTCTCTTTGTTTGTCAGAGCTCGTTCCATTTTTTAGGATATCGTAAATCCCGTTGAAATATTCTTCGCAGTTCAGTGATGAAGAGACGGGCTGAAGTTTGTTGAGTAATTTTTCAATTTCTTCCTTTATCGTCCGGCTGCCTGCCTTATCAAGCCGGATGTATTTTCCTGCCAATCCATAGCGCGCGGCCTGCCATTTATTCTCCTTCGCTATCCAGTAGTGTCTCATATCAATAACGGGGGAGAGAGCGCCAGTTTGCAGCTGCTGATCAAGCCAGACAACCAGTGCGTAGGTCAGGGCCACAAGATTCATTGTCCCCTTAATGGTCGGTAGACCGTCGCATATTCTTACCTCAACGGTTCCAAAGTCGTAATGTGGACGCACGTCCCAATAGATGTCCTTTATTGAGTGAATAGCCCCGGAATTGGTCATAAGACTGAAGTAGCTCTGAAATTCCTGCCAGTTGGGGAAAAAATATGGAAGACCCCCGGTTGGGAATGATTCCAGGATGGCAACCCTCGCGGACTGAAGACCGGTATCCCTGCTGCCATAGAACGGGGAGCTTGCGGAGAGCGCCAGAAGGTGCGGAACATAGTTTACCAGATGATTAATAATGGAGATGGCCCTTTCACCGCTGGGGATTCCCACATGAACATGGATGCCGAATATCGTCATTCTTCGCGCGAGCCACTGAAATTTTTCAAAAATCTGGCGAAGCCTTTTTGTTGGGAAAACCTTCCTATCCCACCATGACTGGAAGGGATGTGTCCCGGAGATGGCCAACTCTAATCCAATATTTTCAGTTTGTTGCAAGAGGGCGGTCATTTGCCTTCTCAAACTTTCATCTACCTGCTGAATATTGGAACAGATTTCAGTCTCTATCTCGAGCATTGATTGTGTAAGCTCATGTTTTACAAACAATTCCGGATGACTATCGGTAATCTCCAAAACCTCCTGCGCCCTGGAAGAGAGGTC
>MGRR01000087.1:0-4466 GCA_001798265.1 Deltaproteobacteria bacterium RIFCSPHIGHO2_12_FULL_43_9 | reverse complement strand
TAGTTGTAGCTCAATCTCGACACCGAGGGTTTGTTGTGGGCTAGATTTAAATTCAACATCCATTTCGCCTCCTTCCAGTCAGAGGGGGCATTATAGGTATAGATTGAGGGGAATTACAAATTTATTTCACAAAAAAAGCGGGTTTCAGGATGTATTCGAATGAATTTCCCGACTGGTCTTCCGCGACGATCTTTAAATCGTGCATGCCATTGAGATTTGTTTTGGGAATCGAGACATATTCAAGATTATTAAATGATTTGACTTCTAATTGGGTCCAGTTACCAACACCCTCTGATCGCTGATATAATCTCACCCCAGAGAGTGGAGATGGATCCTCAATCGCAACCCTTATTTCATTTTTACTCCCCCACCCTCCAAATTCTTCGGTAAATTCCCCGTTTCTGATCCGTTGAATAGAAAGGAGTTTGGGAGGGGAAGAATCATTATTGACACCTGCGGTTGTCAATAAAAGTGATCCCTCTCCCCTCTTGTCCTTGACGAGGTAGGCGGGGGTTGAAACATCAATCGTATATTCATCGTTTTCGAGCAGCTCTTCAAAAAAACCATAGGGTTTATTTTCTTTCTCCTGCCACAACTTGTTTGTGAAATAGAGCAGGACATCCCGTTGATACACGCCATCTTTGAACAATTTCACTTTTCTCTCAGTCGCTCTTTTTGGCGAAATGGGAAGATGAATTAATGTGTCGTTTGCCCCGGAAAAAACAAATGGGGCGCCATAGGTTACGTCGGCTTCACTCCAAAATCTCAACGTTGGTTTTATTCCATCAACAAATCCGATATTCATGGCGGGGAGAGGAAGCCCATTCCCCAACCAAACGGAATCGAGATCTCTCCACTCATAAACCTTGTTCGGGCGGGTAAGATACTCTAATTTCCCATCAACCACCCTCATACGCGGGGTCTGCCAAACCCACTCAGTAAGTTTGCCATTGTTGCGATAGCCCTTATTAATTGAAAATGCCCAATTGCCCTGATCCAAAAATGGCGTAAAAACCATCTCCCTTAGGATTTCGGAATGATAATATCCAACCTGAGAGTTAGCATATGGAAAATGTGGCGCGTAATATAGGTAAACCTGTAAATCGTTAGCGCTCAAGTCAAGCTGTGAATTAAATTTAACGGGTACAACGACTGCTTCCCTATTCTCAAAAACAATGTCCTTTGCGATAAATCCCGGATCCCCGGCAAAGACGTAAAAATAGACCCTTTGGTTATTAGATGCCCTGGCCACTGCGGTTAAAAATAATTGAAACCCTTTTGTGGCACGGTTAAATCGAGGTCCTTTAATAGATAATTCCGAAAAATCATCCGATAATTCTGCGTCTTCATATTCTATTTGAGCTCTCCCTTCATCAAGAAAGTTAAACGTGTACTGCGGATTCCATGAAAGCGATGAAATTAGGTTCCCGTTTTCATCTTTTGGCTGAAAACTTGTCTGGTAAACCGCCTCTCTTGGATCTACTGAAACGGATTCGCCATATAAATCCTCATACAAAAGAACCCTGCTCCCATCCCCGTCTGAAAAAAACATCGCGTCCAACCAATAAGGACTTATACCATTGCCAATTGGGATCTCCACCTTCCCCCATGACGGATACATTTTATAAAACCTCTTTTTTGAATCCTTATTACCAACCAAAATAACAAGTGGCGTGGTCGGAGAAAACTCTTGTAGTTCAACCGAAAGGACTTTGCTCCGCTGTAACACAATGGGAACAAGCGCATTATTACTGCTTCCCGCTATAGTCAGGCGTAGCGCGGAGGAATATGTAAATGGAGCATCATTCGGCACAACTGTTTCCGGAGTAACTGTTATTTCTACCTCAAAATCTATTTTGGTTCCGGGATTCACGGCTATGCGTCGCGGGGAGACGTTGATTTCTACCCCCGGAGGTAGCTTCGATAGATCCACAGTCGCAGAGATATCGTGTGATAGGTCCTCTAAATTTTCATAGGCAACTAAATATTTTTTAGTCTGCTCTGTATCAAAGTTTTTAAAAAGCCCTGCATGAATTGAATAATGGCTTAATCTATACGCCGCTGGAACCATTGCCGGAAAAGCCCGAACCCTCCCCGCACCCTGGACAAACGCGCCGGCACCCAGGTCCAAGGCAGAACCCATTAGAATCTGTTTTATCTCTCCTGGCTTTAGTGATGGATTAAGTTGCAGCATCAAGGCAACTATCCCTGATACATGTGGTGTTGCCATTGATGTCCCATTATATGAAGCCTCCCCACCATTTAAAACTGTTGAGAGGATCTTTACACCGGGCGCCATCACCTCTGGCTTCACTACATCCAGGCCAGGAATGGGGCCACGTGAACTAAATTGGGCAATTACATCATTTTTATCGGTTGCGCCAACCGTAATAGCCTCCCTTGCAACACCCGGTGAACCGATGCTTTCGGGGAGGGGCCCATTATTTCCCGCAGCTACTATGACCACCACCCCGAGTTCTGTCGCGCGATTCACCGCTGTAGAAACCGGGTCATCAGGACTACCGGGACCACCAAGACTCATTGATATAATCTGCACCTTGTCATTAACGGCTTTTTCAATGGCGGCCAGAACAGTGCTCGATGCGCCAGACCCACTGGCATCCAGGACTTTATACGCCAGAAGAAGGGCCTCAGGAGCAACCCCTGTATATGCTGGGGCTTTTGCCGCGACTATCCCCGCAACATGCGTACCATGGGAGTTATCATCCATTGGATCGTTATCTTTATTGACGAAATCGTACCCCCCTATAACCTTATACCCGGGCCCAAAACCACCCCCCAAATACGGGTGCTTATAATCAATACCTGTATCGATTATCGCGACCCGAACCCCGCTCCCCCTAACCCCTAATTCCTCATGAACCTTGTCTGCCCCGATTAGAGAGACTGAGTCCTTCAGTAATATCTCCAGCTCTTCTGATTTTTTCCCCAGCGCTTCCATCATCCCGTCAGGATATGTCTTTTTAACACCTGGATATTTTTGTACTGTTTGAAGCTCTTCTTCCGAGAGATTCAGGGCCATTCCGTTAAATACCGTGAAATATTCGTATGTGGGCTTTAAATTTAAAGAGGAAAGAAAATTTTTATGTTGGGATCTTAATTTATTCAGTAATCCGGCATTATCCTTAAACTCAACAATATAACTGTTTTTATTGAACCTTAATTCAATGGTTTGTTCTTTGAATGCAAATTTGAAATTTTGAGCCAACGCGAATGTGGGGAGGGAAAATATCAGGAGCAAAAAAGCAGACAACGTTGATCTGACCATGTTGATCCAGCCTCCTGCTATTTCTAGCAACCTAACATCTATTTCGTCATCCTGAGGCGAAGCCGAAGGATCTCAGCGCGAGATTGCTTCGCTGCGCTCGCAATGACGCAACCGTCATTCCAAGGCACACGCTCTAGTAGATCGTTTCATAAGTTTTGTCATCCCGACGAAAGCCGGGATCTAGCGCGAATTTTATAGATTCCGGCTTTCGCCGGGATGACAAAAATACGCAAAACTTATGAAACGACCTACTAGTACAATAATGAATCGGGATAAGAGATTAGGCAAGTAATACGGAGGTTTTCTATTTACTCTTCATTATTGAGTCGACAGCACCGAAATTATATTGCTGCCTTGAGCATTGCTCGCGATCGTCTTCACTACCCCATGCATCTGCACAAAAGTCCTCAACCCTGCGGCCATAATCAAAACGTATCTGATCCCTCTGGTCTACCGCTACCACGGAAGAATCAAACCTTCGACTTGTATCGTCAGCAATATTCCTGGCCTGATTTAATTCTGTATTCACAAGATAGAGTTCATTCTCAAGCCTGGCGTTTTCCTCTTTTAATCTTTGATTTTCACCCGCGTAACGCTCTGACGTGGTGACCAGAGCATCTAATTTGTCTTGAAGCTTCTCTATTTTTGCTGCCAATTCATCATACCTGTCACCCTGGTCCCGGCTTTGTTTTTCGCTGATGAGACCCTCTTCGTCCTGAGCAAACGCAGGAACAGAAATCAGGATGAGAAAAAGAGAGCACAACAAAGCACTCATTGCCTTAGACATAATCCACACCCCTTTTGGTATATTATACTATACTGCGGGTAACCTGATTTAGCCTCTTGCCATAAAGATTAACAATAATTAAAGGTTAAGGCGTGGTTGCATAAAATATTAGGCATTTTTTCTGAATTTGGTAGGGAGTACAGGACTCGAACCTGCGACCCACGCCGTGTAAAGGCGTTGCTCTACCAACTGAGCTAACTCCCTCCGTCATGCCCAGCCGCGAAGCGGCGTCGGGCATCTAGCGTGACTTTAGCTAATCAATACTTCTAGTCAAGCTAAGATTTAGAATGTAGACTGAATCAGTTATGCCAAAATCTATCCTTATCATCGAGGATGACAGGGACCTCGTGCAGGTTCTATCTCACCGCTTAAAACGGGAAGGATACGAGG
>MGRR01000086.1:5390-5785 GCA_001798265.1 Deltaproteobacteria bacterium RIFCSPHIGHO2_12_FULL_43_9 | reverse complement strand
CCGTTACGAATGATCTGGACAAATACGCACTCACGGTCGAGGAGAGGTTGAAAAAGGCTGGCATCAGGGTTGATGTTGATCTTGGCGGAGAGAAGCTTAATCCCAAGATCAGAAACGCGCAGCTGCAAAAGATCCCTTACATGCTTGTAGTTGGCGGCAAGGAGAAGGAGTCAAAAAGGGTTGCGCCTAGAAAAAGGAGCGGCGAACAGTTGGCTCCAATGAGTGTTGAAGACTTCGCTATGATGATTCATAAAGAGGTAATACAGGAGTTAACTATTCGGTAAATGTGTCATCCCTGCGGAAGCAGGGATCCATAAAATTCGCACTAGATTCCGGCTTTCGCCGGAATGACAAAAAAGGAGGAATAGATATTAGTACCAATCAACCTAAAATAA
>MGRR01000086.1:0-5238 GCA_001798265.1 Deltaproteobacteria bacterium RIFCSPHIGHO2_12_FULL_43_9 | reverse complement strand
ATCATGGATTATGGAAAGTACAAATACCAGGAGGCCCGGAAGAAGGCTCTCGCGAAAAAAAAGCAGGTTGTTGTGCAGATTAAGGAGGTAAAGCTTCGACCAAAGACGGAGAGGCACGATCTTGAATTTAAAACGAGGCACATCCGCCGTTTTCTAGGGGATGGGGATAAGGCAAAGGTTGTAATGGTCTATAAGGGGCGGGAGATAGAGCATCCGGAAATAGGGCGGGATTTAATGAAACAAATCATTGAAAATGTCTCTGATATCGGGCAGATTGAGGCTTCTCCACGTTTTGACGGAAAGGCTCTTATCATGGTACTCAGTCCAATTCCTGAGGTGTTGAAAAAACAGCGTGCGATGAGACAGGCGGCCAAAGCGGCGGCGCAGGTAGAAAAGAAGGAATGAGAATAATGCCCAAGATGAAGACCCGGAAATCGGTAAAAAAGAGGTTTAAGAAAACCGCCTCCGGTAAATTAAAGCACAGGCATGCCTTTACCTCCCATATCCTCACCAGTAAGGGGAAGAAGAGAAAAAGGCAGCTTAGAAAACGTGGCTACCTAAATTTAACTGACCAAAAAAGATTGAGTTTGATGATTCCATATCTTTAGGATTTTTGAGGTAATAAAATGGCAAGGGTAAAGAGGGGTTTTAAAGCGCGGCGCAGACGTAAGAGGCTATTGGAGTTGGCCAAGGGGTTTTACGGCCGGTCGAAAAATACCATCAGGCAGGGGCACTCGGCCGTTGATAATGCGCTTCAGTACGCATATATCGGAAGAAAGCAGAGAAAAAGGGATTTTCGTGCCCTCTGGAATCAGAGGATAGGCGCTGCGGTGAAGGCGCAAGGTTTGAGTTACAGTCGCTTTATCCACGCGCTGAAAATAAAAAATATAGAATTGGACAGGAAAATTTTGGCGGACCTTGCTGTCTATTATCCAAATGATTTCTCAAAGGTTGTTGAATTAGCAAAGAGCTAGTAGAGCGTTTCAAAAATTTTGTGTATATTTGTCATCCCGACGAAAGTCGGGATCTAGCATAAATTTCGTAGATTCCGGCTTTCGCCGGAATGACAAAACTTTTGAAACACTCTACTAGCAATCGCGTTTCAAGCTTGAAGGATCGACTCTCGATGATTAGGGAGACCCTGGAGAAACTTTCCAAAGAGGCTGCTGAACAAATAAATGAAGCGTTGGCTAAAGAAAATGCTCTTGAGATGCTTGAGCGCATCAGGGTTTTATACTTTGGCCGTAAAGGAAAGATTACAGAACTTCTAAAAGATGTTGGCAAACTTAGTCAGGCAGAGAGGCCGGAGGCGGGCAGCCTTGTTAATCAGGTTAAGAAGAGCATTGAGGCCTCTTTGGAAAGCGCGATCCAGGGGGCAAAAAAGCGGAAGCGCGAGTCGAGGTTAAAGAGTGAGCGTCTTGATGTAACCCTTCCCGGAAAAAGTCCAAAAATAGGTTCACTTCATCCACTTACACAGATAGAGAGGGATATAAGTGCCATATTCGCAAGGTTTGGGTTTTCGGTTGTGCGTGGGCCGGAGGTTGAAACCGACTGGTATAATTTTGAGTCGTTGAATATTCCCAAAGACCATCCATCAAGAGACATGCAGGATACTATTTATATAAGTAACGATCTACTTCTTCGCACACATACATCCCCGGTTCAGATCAGGGTAATGCAGCAGGTTAAACCCCCACTTCGCATTCTTTGCCCCGGGGCGGTCTACAGACATGATTTCGATGCGAGCCACTCTCCCATGTTTCATCAGATAGAGGGACTTCTTGTGGACGAGGAGGTAACATTTGGTGACCTGAAAGGTGTGCTCGGATTTTTTGCCCGGGAATTTTTCCACGAATCAAAGGTGAGGTTTCGACCATCATTCTTCCCATTCACCGAACCGAGCGCCGAGATGGATATCCAGTGTTTTATCTGTCATGGAAAGGGTTGTGTGGTGTGCAAGCAGTCCGGCTGGATGGAGATTCTTGGATGCGGGATGGTGGACCCGTCTGTTTTTAAACATGTTGGATATGACGCCGAGAGATATCAGGGCTTCGCGTTTGGAATCGGCATTGAGCGCCCGGCGATGCTAAAGCTTGGAATTCCTGATATTCGTCTATTCTTCGATAACGATGTTAGATTCCTAAGGCAGTTTCAATGATCATTTCTCTGCGCTGGTTGTCCCAGTTTTTGCCCCATTTTGATTTAACGAAGGCTGAAGATGTGGCCCATAAACTCACTATGGGTGGCATTGAGGTTGAGGCTATATCTAAACTTGGTGAGGGGCTGAACGGGGTTGTTGTTGGGGAGGTGATATCGAAGAAGAAACATCCGGACGCGGATAAATTATCCTTGTGCGTGGTTAATATAGGGAAGGAAAAACTCTCTGTCGTGTGTGGTGCCGCGAATGTCAGGGATGGGCTTAAGGTTCCGGTTGCCGTAGTTGGGACGGAGCTTCCAAATGGATTGAAGATTAAATCTTCAAAGATACGGGGTGAGATCTCTGAAGGGATGATTTGTTCTGAGTCTGAACTGGGACTGACAGGTACATCACTTGGGATAATGGAGCTGCCGGAGGAATCGAAGGTTGGTGTTGCTCTGACAGAGGCGCTTGATCTAAAGGATTCTCTTCTTGAGGTAGCACTTACCCCAAATCGTGGTGATTGTTTGAGCTATCTTGGTATCGCAAGAGAGGTGGCGGCGGTATGCAGAAGAGAGGGTGCAAAGCTTGTTCCGCCGGCAATAGGTCTTCATGAGATTTCTCAGCCGACCTCACAATTCATGAGGGTTGAAATTGAGGATCCTGAAGCATGCCCACGCTACACCGCGAGGATTGTCGGGAATCTGAAGGTTGCACCGTCCCCCTTCTGGCTCAGAACAAGGCTTGAGCGCAACGGGATCCGCCCCATTAATAATATTGTCGATATTACAAACTATGTAATGCTTGAAATGGGCCAGCCTCTTCACGTGTTTGATCTAAAAACTATCGAGGGTGGGGTAATACGGGTCAGATTATCAAAAGAGGGTGAAAAGATTGTTACCCTCGATAAAAAGGATAGGAGACTCGATAAGGGTGATATTTTAATCTGTGATGCGCAAAGGCCAATCGCACTCGGGGGGGTGATGGGGTGCGAGGATAGTGAGATTTCAGCCGACACCTCTGATGTATTAATTGAGAGCGCGTTTTTTCATCCAACTAAAATACGTCTTACATCGAGAAGATTGAATTTAATCTCTGAGTCATCATACAGGTTTGAAAGGGGTGTAGATCCAGAGAACGTTATCAAGGCGCTTCACCGCGCCGCTTGCCTGATGCAGGATATCTGTGGCGGAAGGGTTTTAAATGGCGCGCTTGATTCATATCCAAAGCCATTCAAGAAAATAGTGATCGGTTTTAGGCCGGAGAGGGCTAAACGAATCCTGGGCGCTGAGATTTCGCCTGAAGAGTCTGGGGAAATCCTAAGTTCCCTTGGATTTCACGTTAAGAGCGCTACGCAGGATATTTTACAGGTTGAGATTCCAAGCTGGCGGTTAAATGATGTTACCAGGGAGGTGGATTTAATTGAGGAGATAGCAAGAATCAGAGGCTATGAATCTGTCCCGTCATCACTACCAGGCGGGAGATTTGTGGAGAATATTCTTCCACCCGAAGATGCCCTTTTCAAGCTGAAAGCTGATCTTAGTGATATGTTGGTTAAATTTGGATGGAGAGAGGCCATTAATCTAAGTTTTGTCTCCCCCCAATTGCTGAAATCCTTTCATATTTCAGACAGGTTGGTTACCCTTCTTAATCCATTAGGTGAAGAATTCTCCATTCTTCGACCAACCCTTATTCCAAGCCTGCTAGGTAGTGTAAGAAAAAATATTGCTCAACAAAATATGGATCTCAGGCTCTTTGAACTGAGAACGGTCTTTCAGTCAAAGGGAAAATCCATAGACGAGAGGTATCATCTCTCAGCGGTCGCGACCGGGGAGAGCAGCCCTAAATTCTGGGGTGATAAAGCAAAAGAGATAACCTTTTACGATTTGAAAGGTGATTTAGAGGCACTACTTAAAGGTGTAAATCGCTGTGTTGATTTTAGACCCCTGACCGCACAGGTGAGAGCTGCCATCCCGGCGAAAGCCGGGATCTGCGTTCCCCTTTATCTGCATCCTCACAATAATCAGGCTGTATATGTTTCTAATATAAGCATTGGGTGGGTAGGGGAGATTCATCCAGATATTCTGGATAAACTGGAGATAGAACAGAGGGTATTCGCGTTTGATATTGATGTTTCAAGGCTTCTAGAAACAGAATCGACAAAGGATTTATTTAAATCAATTTCGAGATATCCGGTAATATCGAGGGATATTGCGGTTCTGATGCCGAGGGAAACCGAGGTGGGGAAACTTATCGAGATAATATCCAATAACAAACCAAGTATTTTAATTCATTTTGATCTCTTCGACGTATACCTCGGTGAACAGATTCCAAAAGATAAGAAATCTGTCGCGATAAACCTCAACTTTGGTTCTTCTGACAAAACCTTAAAGGATGAAGAGGTGGATCAGGCATTAAATAAATTAATTGCCTCAATCCAAAAGAGTGATACTTTTAAGATCAGAGAGTAAAAAACCTATTGATCTCATTGAGTTATTTATGCTAGCGTTTTCTTAAAGATAAGCCTTCTATAAGGAGAAGCTCTTATGACAAAGGCAGAAATTATTGAGCTGGTATACGAGAAGGTTGGATTCTCCAAGAAAGACTCTGCGGATCTTGTTGAGCTTGTCTTTGATACCATCAAAGAGACACTTGAGCGTGGAGAGAAAATAAAGATCTCCGGGTTTGGCAATTTTGTTGTGCGCAATAAAAAAGCAAGGGTTGGAAGAAACCCGCAAACAGGAGAGGCAATAGAGATCTCTGCAAGACGGGTTTTAACATTTCGCCCAAGCCAGGTTTTAAAAAGCACATTGAATGAAGGTTCTTCCGGATCGTCTGGACAAAATATAGGTAGTACTCCGTCAAAGTTTTAACACCGTGGGGGGCATACTATGGAGATGCCAAGGATTCCAGATCGCCTCTTTTTTAAAATCTCCGAGGTTGCGGACATAACAGGTGTGAAGCCTTACGTCTTAAGATACTGGGAATCTGAATTTCAGATCGCTCCGGCAAAAAGCAAGGCAAACCAAAGGGTCTACGAAAAAAAGGATATAGAGATAATCCTTAGAATTAAAAAGCTTCTTTATGTCGAGATGTTTACA
>MGRR01000085.1:5099-7508 GCA_001798265.1 Deltaproteobacteria bacterium RIFCSPHIGHO2_12_FULL_43_9 | reverse complement strand
ATGATAGAGCCTGGAATTTATCACTGGCTGGTTCTCTCCACCCTGCTTTTTTCCATAGGTATTTACGGGATTCTTACCCGGGAGAACGCGATAGGCATTCTGATCAGCGTCGAGCTTTTGCTGAATTCCGCTGCCCTGAATTTTCTTGTTTTTAACCGTTATATAACCCCTGGCGGGGTTGATGGCGAAATAATGGCCATCTTCATTATTGCCGTGGCCGCGGCAGAGGTGGTTGTCGCCATGGCGATTTTTGTTGCAATGTTTGGGGAGCGCAAAACAATTGATGTTACCCGAATGAATTTGTTGAAGAAATAGAGGAGCTTGTGGATTACAGTTTTATCCTTAAAAACGCATGGTTGATTCCAGGGATTCCATTCATCTCATTCCTTTTTATCGGATTGCTTATCCGGCAGTTCTCAAAAAGGGCGACCGGAATCATTGCAACATGCTCTGTATTTGCTTCCGCGTTTTTTGCCTGCTGGCTTGCATGGGATTATTATCACCTCTTTCACTCCGGAGAATCAGCCGCGATTGTTCCATGGGGTTTCGAGTGGCTCACATATCAGGACATCCTCAGGGTTAATATCGGGGTTTTTGTCGATCCAATCTCCGTGCTCCTTATGTTGGTGGTTACCATTGTGAGTGCGTTGGTTCACCTTTACTCCATCGGCTACATGGATGGTCAGGCCGGTTACGCGCGCTATTTCACATTTTTAAATCTTTTTACATTCAGCATGCTTGGAGTCGTCGTCGCCCCGAACATTCTGCAGCTGTTTATCTGCTGGGAGCTTGTGGGCCTAAGCTCATTCCTGTTGATTGGCTATTATTATGAAAGGCCATCCGCTGTTTCAGCCTCTAAAAAGGCATTCATCGTTACGCGATTCGCTGACCTTTTCTTCTGGATAGGGATATTAATACTTGGCTATTTTGGTTATCAGATGTTTGGCGGGATTGGACCCGAAGCGGGAGCCAATCTCGGACCATTCGATTTTCTCTATTTAAACAGTCCAGCTGTGACCGGAAAACTTGCTGAACTTCAGACCCCGTTCTGGGGGATGAATCTCCTTACCCTCTCTATGATATTTGTGTTCATAGGGGCTGCCGGAAAAAGCGCGATGTTTCCGCTTCACATCTGGCTGCCGGATGCAATGGAGGGTCCAACACCTGTTTCCGCCCTGATTCACGCGGCGACAATGGTAGTTGCCGGTGTCTATCTTGTCGCGAGACTTTTCCCCGCGTTTGCGTTTTCAATGGACGCACTCCTTGTAGTCGCGTATGTGGGCGCTTTCACTTCCATCTTTGCCGCGATAATCGGTTGCACGCAGGACGACATAAAGAGAATCCTCGCCTACTCCACACTTAGTCAGATCGGTTACATGATGTTCGCGCTCGGTGTTGCTACAATGATCCATTCACTTGGCTACACCGCTTCGATGTTTCATCTCTTTACACACGCCTTTTTCAAGGCCCTTCTCTTTTTGGCTGCTGGCGCGATGATCCACGCAGTCCACAGCAACGAAATCTGGGACATGGGTGGTTTGGCGCGAAAGATGCCGATTACACACCTCACTTTTCTGATTGCGACACTGGCGATCGCCGGGGTTCCACCACTTGCCGGATTCTTTTCCAAGGACGAGATTCTCGCGGCGGCGCTTGGCAATCATCACACAAACATCTACCTGCTCGGTTTAGTCGTCGGTGGATTAACGGCCTTTTATATGTTTCGTATCTATTTCGTTACATTCTGGGGGAAACCCAGATCTGAGGCATGCGAACATGCCCATGATGCCCCGATGATAATGACCTTACCGCTTATAATTCTTGCGATATTCTCCGCGGTTGCCGGTTTTGTTCCGATGTCTCATTTTATACATATAGGTAATCCGTTGGAACATCATGGTATTGATTTCGCCATCGCCACGCGCGCCTCCCTGGCCGCGCTCATAGGAATTGGCATTGCCTATCTATTTTATGGAGTCAGATGGAACGTCGTCGGGTTTCTTACAAAAAAGCTCAGCATTCCCTACATGATCATCAAGAGAAAGTTCTTTATCGATGAAGTTTACCTTTTTATCACGAAAAAGATTATTTTCCGTTTCGTTGCCGTGCCAATCGCGTGGTTCGACAGGAATGTTGTTGATGGAGGGGTAAACTTAAGTGCGTGGAGCGCAAGGAGCATGGGCTCTGTCCTTAAAAATCTTCAAACAGGACAGGTTCAGACCTATGGTGCCTTTTTTATTAATGGAGCAATTGCGGTTCTTCTGCTCCTTTGGTTTTATTTGTCCTATTGATGGAGGCAGTGAAGTTTCGTGGGTTTAGTCAGTAGTCTATTTTTAATTCCGTTTGTCACGGCAATCCTGATTGTTCTGACACCGAAGCGACAATGGCAGACGATTCGATGGATAGCGG
>MGRR01000085.1:0-5091 GCA_001798265.1 Deltaproteobacteria bacterium RIFCSPHIGHO2_12_FULL_43_9 | reverse complement strand
TTTTTAACATACAGCTACTGGAAACTCATAACCCTCAACCCCGAAACATTGAATGGGAAGTTTTTCACCAGGCTCTACCTCGATGAGAGGATAGATTGGTTTAAGAGCCTTGGCATACAGTACCTCGTTGGCGTCGATGGAATTTCGCTTGCCATGGTTGTTCTTACCTCCATCGTAATCTTTTGTGGTGTGATGGCGAGCTGGAACGTGAAGGAGAGGCCAAAGGAATTCTTCGCCTTCCTGTTGGTTCTCGTTACAGGCGTCTTCGGGGTTTTTGTAAGCTTCGATCTCTTCCTCTTCTTTATGTTCTATGAACTCGCAGTCCTCCCGATGTATCTTCTTATCGGTGTCTGGGGAACAGGCCCGAAGGAATACGCCGCCATGAAGCTTACACTGATGCTGCTTGTCGGTTCCGCGTTTATTCTTGTAGGTTTTCTTGCACTCTATCACGGCTCGGGACTCAACACGTTCGATCTCATAGAATTATCGAGGGTGAATTTCCCGAATGATTTTCAAAGGTGGGTATTCCCGGTCATCTTCTTCGGTTTTGGCGTGATTGGTGCCCTTTATCCACTCCATACCTGGTCACCCGATGGACACTCCTCGGCTCCAACGGCGGTTTCCATGCTTCACGCAGGCGTGCTCATGAAGCTTGGTGGATACGGAATTCTTCGGATTGCCATCTACCTTCTTCCAGAAGGTGCAAAGATGTGGGGAATGTTTTTTATGGTTCTTGCGACCATAAACATACTCTATGGCGCCTTTGTGGCAATCCGTCAGAAGGACCTAAAATACTTTACCGCCTATTCCTCAGTGAGCCATTGCGGTTTTGTTATTTTTGGAATCGTTTCCCTGAATCTTATGGGATTTAAAGGCGCTGTCATCCAGATGTTCAGCCACGGGGTTATGACCGCCCTTTTCTTTGCCCTGATCGGAATGGTTAGAAAGAGGGCCGGTACCCGTATGATTCCAGAGCTTGGTGGATTAGGAAGTGTTATGCCGTGGCTCGCCTCTTCATTCTACATCGCCGGCCTTGCCTCACTGGGGTTGCCAGGTTTATCTGGATTTATCGCGGAGTCGCACGTATTTTTGGGAGGATTTTTCGGGAATCAATGGATGAATCCCTGGAGCATGAGAATTCTCACCATTATCGCGACGATGTCACTTGTAGTAACCGCTGTTTACGTTCTTCGCGGTTTGGCAACAGCCTTTCAGGGACCCATTACAAATCCGGCTTTCAACGATATTAAAGACGCGAAGTTGCCGGAGAAGATCGCAACCGGGCTTCTAATCGCGACACTTGCATTTGTTGGACTTATGCCATGGTTCTTTATTGATTTAATCAATGGTTCAATACTGCCATTTATCAACCGCCTCAATGAGTCGGGTGCCTGGGCAGTATTAAACTAAGAAGGGGTGATTTTTTTGAGTATTCCGATGCTACCAGAACTGATTGTTCTTATAACGGCCTTTCTGGTCCTCTTTTTAGACCTTTTGGTTTCCGAGCGCGTAAAGATAGTTTTGGCGCCGCTGGCAATGGTTGGGTTAACTGCTGCGATAATTTTCACATTTAATCTACTTCCGTTAGAGAGTGAGATGCTTGGTGGACGATTTGTTTTTAATGGCATTACCGGCTGGTTTAAAATCTCCTTTCTGCTTTCATGCTTAATCACCATCGCCCTCTCACTCGATCTTCTCGACGGACGCTTCGCAAACAGAAGGGAAAACCCCGAGCATTTAGGTTCCCGTGGAGAGTATTACATGGTTTTACTCTTCACACTTGCAGGGATGATGTTTTTAGTCTCTGCAAGGGATCTAATTACACTTTATATCAGTCTTGAGTTAACCACGATTCCACTTTTTGTTCTTGCGGCCTGGAAGCAGCACGATCCCCTCTCGTCGGAAGCCGGATTAAAATATGTAATCCTTGGCGCCCTATCCTCCGCGACCCTACTTTTCGGATTAGGACTTCTTTATGGTTTAACCGGAAGCACCTCGCTCCCCCTTATCGCTGAAACTATCACATCATCCCCCGCCATATGGTTGGCGGCAGCATTAATTATTGCCGGTGTCGGATTCAAACTTACGATTGTTCCATTCCATATGTGGGCGGCCGATGTTTATCAGGGAGCCCCGACACCAATTACCGCCTATCTAACAGTGGCTTCAAAAGGTGCCGGATTAGCATTCCTATTTCAGATTTTCTTTGTTGGAGGTCTGCTCCCCGGCTGGAACACCCTCTTTGCCATTCTCGCTACAGCGACAATGACACTCGGTAACCTTGTCGCGATAGTGCAGCATAATATCAAGCGCTTTATGGCATTCAGCGCCATCTCCCAGGCAGGGTACCTAATCATGGGTTTTCTTGGCCCATTCGATGAGGGTGGCCCGGCGATGATCTTTTACCTTCTCATCTACGTTATAACCAATCTTACCGTATTCAGTGTCATAGTCTTTTATTCCAATGAGACTGGAAGGGAAGAGATCGAGGATTATCGTGGGCTTGCGAGAACAAATCCGATAATCGCCCTCATAATGATGGCTGCGTTATTTGGTCTTGCCGGTATACCGCCACTTTCAGGTTTTGTCGGGAAATTCTTTTTATTTTCCATTGCGTCAAAAGCAGGTTTCAACTGGCTTGTTGCCGTAGCGGCAGTCAACTCAACAATTTCTCTCTATTACTATCTAAGAATCGTCAGACAGATGTACATTGAACCCGTATTTGAAGGAGCGGAAAAAATCTCCGTAACACCCGTACTCGGTACAACCATAGTCCTTGGTGGGATCGGAAGCGTTATCGTTGGGATTATTCCATTTTTCTACGAAACCATCTCTTCTCAAACAATCTCCTGGCTTCAGATATTTGGATTCTAGTCGAACAGATGTTTGGTTCTGTTGCATACCCGTACCAGCATCAGCATGACCGGAACCTCGATTAAAACTCCAACCACGGTTGCTATTGACGCGCCGGAAGACAAGCCGAAAAGAACTACAGAGGTGGCAATGGCAACCTCGAAGTGGTTGCTGGCTCCGACCAGGGCGGAGGGAGCGGCATCTTTATAAGGCAACTTCAACCACTTCGCGATTGCGTAGGTTAAAGCAAATATAAAACATGTCTGAATAAAAAGCGGAATCGCTATTAGAAGTATGATGTAAGGTTGATCAAGTATAAGATTTCCCTGAAATGAAAATAGGAGAACCAGGGTGCAAAGCAGGGCTATTATGGATACCGGTGTCAGATAATGAATAAACTTTTCTTCAAACCACTTAAACCCCTTCCGTTTTATGATCTCTTTTCTGGAGTAGTATCCACAAAAGAGTGGTAACCCAACATAGATCAGAACCGAGAGTACAATCGTCTGCCATGGGATTGGCATCTTATTGATGCCAAGTAACCACCCACCAAGAGGCGCGTATAAAAACAGCATGGCAAGGGAGTTAATGGCTACCATCACAAGTGTATGTCCATCATTACCCTTCGCCAGGTGCCCCCAGATGAGTACCATGGCGGTGCATGGAGCTATTCCCAGTAATATGCAGCCAGATATATAAGAGCGGTATAGCTCAACCTCGGATCCATCTTTTGTGATTTCAAAGCCGGGCAACAAGTCTTTGAATAATACTCCAAGAAACAACCCCGCTATAGCGAACATCGTAAATGGTTTTACGCCCCAATTAATAAATAGTGTAAGAAAAACGGGTTTTGCGGATCTACCGGCATTAATAACCTCGGCAAAATCGATTTTTACCATGATTGGGTACATCATAAAGAAAAGACAAACTGCTATTGGTATTGACACATGATAGATGGAAATTGCGTCAATAGTGTGGGCAAATTCTGGAAATGCCTTTCCAAGTAAAATTCCAATTAGGATGCACGCAAGGACCCACAGGGTGAGATACCTCTCGAAGAAGCTTAAATTGCGCTCCTCGTGAATAACCTTTTCCAAATGACCTCCGGATCCGGGTAACGTATACTCAATACGCGCAGAAGAACAAGCCGACAAAATATTGATCTACATAATATTTAGAAATATTTATGCTGCTTTTAATTTGACTTTCATATCTACTTTAGACATCCGCAGCTGATCTTGTAGGCATAATTGAACAGCCAATCTAATTGATAATCCGGCCTTCTGAGCAATCTTCTGCGCAAGTTTTGGACTTACCATCTGCCTTCCTTTTTCTATATCGCAAATTACAGATTTAGAAACTCTTATGAGTTTTCCCATCTCCTTCTGAGTAACATCCATTGAGGTTCTGGTTGCACGCAAAAAGCTTCCAAATGTTGCAGGACCAATCATGCTTTCTAATAAACTTTTTGCTGATTTTCTAGTACCCATGTTTGTTTACCTCATCAATAGTTATCAAATCTATTAAACCGTAATCTTGCTCCGTATAAAATAGCCTGTAAGCCTTGTTTAGCCTTACTGACCTTTGTCCCCTTCGTGATCCTTTCAAGGGCTCATCATGATAGCCCTTTAATTTTCTGGTTTCGCGAATTCCTATCTCCTCCACGGTACTAATCCAGATTAAGACAGCTTCATTAATAAACTTTGGTAGCTTTTTTAGCTGCTTTTCAAAATTTTTGGAAGTTAAAACCTTAGATGGTCTAACCATAATAAATAGTACGGTAGTTTACCGTACTTGTCAATATATTGTTGAAGTGGCTTAGAGGGAGGGATTCAAACCCACGGTAGTTTCCCTAAATTAATGGGGAATGTAACTATTCAGCATGTGTGTCATCCCGGCGAAAGCAGGGATCTGGATTCCCGCTTTCGCGGGAATGACAACTGAATAGTTACGGGAGAATTTAAGTAATCAGTTGAATATTACATTTTTGTAGGGTATTTTAATAGACTGGCTGTTGATGAAGCTGTGAATATTTATTGGGCTTTGCCTCGCTATTCAGATTTTGGTGCCACTATGGGAGATGTGGTTCAGAAGAAACCCCATTGCCCTAAGCGATGATCTTTAGGAATTCCTGATTCTTTAGTTCCCTTTCTGGAATGGATCATCCGAAACCCAGTGCGTTAGTGGGCTTTGTTGCATAAATCACCTCGTCACCCCCAGCTGCGAAGCAGCGTCGGG
>MGRR01000084.1 GCA_001798265.1 Deltaproteobacteria bacterium RIFCSPHIGHO2_12_FULL_43_9 | reverse complement strand
TTCGTAGGGCTTTTATAATTGTGATCCGACTCGATTACCCCGTTCTCAACCCCCCAGGGCGGCACCGGGGTAAATTCTCCATTTTTGGGTGGATAAAATCCCAGTAAGGCATTATTCGCATTTATTCTCCCGCCCGAAGAGACCTTTCTTATCAGATTTCTCTTCTCCTCAGTGCTCTTCATCAACCTCGCTTTAAGTTCAAGATTGGTAAGCTCCGGGAATGCAGACCAGACAAGGGCCGCCAATCCAACCGTATGAGGTGTGGCCATGGATGTCCCACTCATGAAATCATACTTTTTCCCAGGAATAGTACTATAAATATTATCTCCCGGAGCGGCGACATGAACCGACTTTCTTCCATAAGAAGACCAGCTTGTAATAGTGTCAGAATCATTTGTTGCTGACACCGCCAGGACATTATCAACCTGATAACTCGCGGGATATGCTGGATTTGTATCGTTGTTGCTTGATGAATTTCCAGCGGCAGCGACAAAAAGCCCGCCGCTTGTATGAGTAGCAGTGATGGCATCTAACAGTGCCTGGCTGAACCCTCCGCCACCCCAGCTGTTATTATAAATCTTCGCACCCATTTTATTCGCGTATTCAATAGCTGAAACCGCGTCGTCCAAAGAACCTGAACCGCTGGAGGATAAGAATTTCATGCCCATAATCCTGACATTCCAGACTACACCCGCAACACCGATGCCATTATCCCCCACGGCGCCGATTGTTCCACTAACATGCGTTCCATGGTTATGATCATCCATTGGATTGTTGTCGTCATTCACAAAATCCCATCCATGGACATCATCAACGAAACCATTTCCATCATTGTCTATTTTATCCGTTGATTTATCTACAACCTTCCCATCTTTGTCGGTGTAAGTCCCGGTTTCCCCTTCGTTGCTCCACGCATTCGCGGCAAGATCAGGGTGTGTATAATCAAAACCTGTATCAATAACCGCTACTATCATATCCTTACTACCTGTATATCCCTGCCCCCACGCCTCAGGCGCATCAATATCGGCATCCGCTACCGCATCAATGTTGTTAACATCTGATGATCCCAGGTTATGCAACCCCCACAACTTTCCAAAATGCTCGTCATTTGGAAGAGCAACCTCATCACTTTCATTATTAATGTAATAACCTTGTTTATGGAGAGTCGTTCGATAGATAAAATTAGGCTCAGCGTAAGCTATATCTTCCCTTGCATTTAACCTTTGTATAATCCCCTCTTCGGATCCGGGCTTAACCTTGATGTGAAAGAGACCCGGAACAATTGAATATGACTTGAGAACCTTAGCTCCAACCCCTGACAAGAGACTGTTCATTTGAAATTTAGTCATTCCATCTGGACTAAACCTCGCCCTAACCAAAATCTCGCCCGGGACATATTCAGGTCTTGAAAAACCATTTTTATTCTCTGTAAATGCGGAAGTGGCTAAGGAAAGTAATAAAATTGCTGATAAAAGTAGCAAACCACCAAACCGTCGCTTCATGATGAGCCTCCATGGGGTTGTCGCCCTGTCGAGCGTTGTGGTTGAAACTACTAATGCTTTAAAAGAGCTAAGGTTTACCTCGTATGTAAAAAAGTAACCCTCTTATTAATAAAATTTAAACAGTTAAAATTATAATCGTCAATTAAAATAAGTAAAAATTATAAAAAACTTGTGTATTTATTACATTTATTACGTTTCAGAATTTAAAACTTTGGCAAGAATTCCTGTAGATAAAACCTCAATTGAGGCAGAATATGGGTCTCTCTCCCCTTTTTCTACATTATCAAAATATGGTTTCAAATCGCCGGAATCACTGGAGGATTCAATTTTCCCCCTCACCTCATCCAATAAAATTTCCAAGAGTTCAGCCCGCCTGATATTCCCTTTCCGCTTAAGCTCTGCCGAATTCCTATCCCTAAATTTGGCATTCTCATTTATCTCTCTTATTACATTATTAATCCCTTCTCCAACATTTGCCTTTGTTAACACAACCGGCTGAACCCATCCCCCCTTCCCACCAGCAGTAAAATGGATCATCTCCTTTAGTTCACTTGCTAGAAGCTCCGCGCCATCCCTGTCTGCCTTATTAACCACAAAAATATCGGCTATTTCCATTAGACCTGCCTTCATTGTCTGTACCGTGTCACCTGATTCCGGAACCAAAACGACAAGTGTCGTATCAGCAATCTCCATGATGTCTAATTCGGTTTGCCCAACACCAACCGTTTCAATAATAATGACGTCAAAACCTGCGGCATCATATAATCTGACAATCTCCTTAGTGGCTTTCGACAGGCCCCCATGACTACCCCTTGACCCAAGGGATCTGATGAATACACCCTTATCAGTCGCGTGGGATTGCATCCTGATCCTGTCTCCAAGAATTGCTCCACCCGAAAACGGGCTTGATGGATCAATGGCAATCACACCAACCTCTTTTTTTTCTTTTCTGAAATGCTGTATCAGCTTATCTACCAACGAGCTTTTACCAGCACCCGGCGGCCCAGTAATACCAATCAAAAGAGCCTTGCCAGTATGAGGGAATACCTCCCTCATTATTTGGATCATTTTTCTCGGGTCGCTTTCAACTAATGAAACTAGCCTTGAGAGTGCCTTCCTGTCGCCCTGTATTAAAGATTGAACAAGTTCCATAAGACCCAGAGGATCGCATAGCCCCTAGTGGGTGTAAAGGTGTTAAATATTGACTAAACTAGTTGATATTATAGGGGAAAATGGTGATTATTTTTATAGCATTTTGTTGACTCTTTATATAGTCAAATGTTATACTTTATCAATAACTTATCTGTGTTTTTAACCATCTTTGTTGACCATGTTTATGCATGATCACACAAGGCCTTCGCGGTACGTAATAAAAAAATAAAAGGCCAACAACCCAAACCCCTAAAGGGTCTTGGTCTGTTTTGAGGTACCATCGATGCTCAAGATCGCCGCATTTGCGCTCTTGTTCATAGCGATCGCAGTTGTGCTCCTCCAGTTCTTTGGTAATCGCGTTTCACTGGAAGCAAAAGAGCGACTCGAAGGCAAGGAAAAAAAGAGATCTCGTTTTCTCTTATATACCTTCCTGCGCCCTCTAATAGAAAAATTCCTCCTTCCAAACATTAGTGGAAATCCAAAGCTTGATGCCTATCGTAAAAACAACGCGCGTCTACTTATATCCGCGGGACTCGATGAGGAGATGACCCCGGATGAATTCTTTTCATTTAAGATAGCCATGGCAATTGCCATACCTCTTTTATTTCTGATTATTGCCCAGTTTAAGATTCTAATTATTTTTTATCCGCTACTTGGCGTATTGGGGTGGTTTTTCCCGGATATTCTTTTGAAGTCGCTTATAAAGAAAAGGGGAAAGGAGATCCTAATAGCCCTTCCATTTATCGTGGACATGCTAACCCTCTCAACTGAAGCAGGACTTGATTTTATGGCAGCCCTTCAACGGGTTATTGAAAAGGCCAGACCATCGCCACTGGTACAAGAAATACGAATGGTTATTCAGGAGGTGCAGGTTGGAACAACGCGGGCGGATGCTCTTCGAAAGATGTCGGCCCGTTTAGACATGGAAGCAATCAACTCATTTGTCGCAATCCTGATCTCTGCTGACCAGATGGGTGCAAGTATCGGAAAGGTTTTAAGGGCACAAGCAGACGCATTAAGAGCAGACCGGTTTATCCGGGCCGAAAAAGCGGGAGCAACCGCGGCACAACTAATACTTTTTCCAATGATTTTCTTAATCATGCCTGCAGCCTTCATCGTCGTACTGGGACCAATAGTTGTCAAATGGATTTCGGGAGGATTCTTCTAATGATCGTAAAGATTATTAATTCAAGAACCGGAACAGACATCGCACTCAAAGCAAAGCTTGCGGACAACTTTTGGATAAGGGCAATGGGGTTACAATTCAAACGCTCTTTTGAAAAGGGTGACGCCATAGTGTTTCCAAAATGCAACGGGGTTCATACACTCTTTTCCAGATTTAATCTGGATATAATCTTTTTAGATAAAAACAGGGTTGTTACAAATGTCATCGAGAATCTCCCAAAATGGCGATTCTCACCTTTTATCTTGAAGCCACTAACCGTAATCGAGCTTCCAGCTGGAACCATAAAAGAGACAGGAACAATGATTGGAGATGAACTCGTTTTTGAAAAATCGGAGTGCCCTTAATGCTTAAACTTGTTGTCAAAAAAGGAATAGATGAGGGAAGGGTTTTTGAACTCTCCGACGGTGTGTACACAATCGGCAGGGGCAGGGAAAACTCCATCCATATTTCGTCTCCCTCAATTTCAAAAGAGCACGCCCGCATTACTGTAAGTGGAGACAAAATCGAACTGGAGGATTTAAACAGCTCCAACGGAACATTTGTTAATGGGGCACTTATCAAGAGTTATCATCTTAAACAGGGAGACAAAATCAATCTCCATGAATCTACGCTCGAATTAATAGGTGAGGAAATTCCAAAAGAAAATCCTCAATTTTTCCACCATATGCCCCACACTAACTTTAACATCAGTCATGACATCGGGCGGAATATGGGCAAAAAGGGGATTCTACAAAAAATAAATTCAATCATTCAGGCCCATGTACTTCCTCTCTTTTACAAAATGCTTGAGACGATAGAGTGGAAATTTGTTTTTGCCATACTATTTTTTACATTCGCCATCCTTTCAGTTGTTTTTACGATAGCCCCCCTCTCAGCCCAGAGTAAAAGGTTTTTGCAACTAGAAGCGCGGAATCAGGCGCAGTTTATCACCAGACAGCTGGCAGAAGAGAACAGAAGGGGAATCTACCTGAAAAACGAGGTGATTTTATCAACCAAGATCGCGGAAGGTGAAGACCGGGTATTAAGCGCCGCTGTTGTCGACAAGAGCGGCACGATTAAGGCCCCCGCCAGCAGAATGAACCTGAAGGTTAGCGAGCCTCCGGCAATTGAAGCCCTAAAACATGAGGAAACATTTATAAAAGATCTGGGAAGTGATCGCATTTTAGTGTCAGAGCCGATTAGAATCTTCTCCCAGGTTGAGGGAAAGAACATTGTCGGGGCATACGCACAAATTATCTATTCGCTCAGAGGAATTGGATTAACCAACGCCGGAATAACAAGAAT
>MGRR01000083.1 GCA_001798265.1 Deltaproteobacteria bacterium RIFCSPHIGHO2_12_FULL_43_9 | reverse complement strand
CTGTTCAATCTTAACCTGTTCCTTTTCTTCTAAGGGTTTCATAGCTTTTCTTCCATTCATTGAGGGATTTTATAATGCGCGAAACAGGCTCTTTCTGTTTTTTAGTGGAATCTTACTCTCGTCATTGCGAGCGCTCTCGTCATTGCGAGCGCTCTCGTCATTGCGAGCGTAGCGAAGCAATCCCGCGTTGAGATTGCTTCGTCGCCTTCAGCTCCTCGCAATGACGTAATCGTCATTGCGAGCGAAATGAGCCTTTAGCCCCCAGGCGAAGCCGTGGGGGGAAGCAATCTCGACATCCTTCGGCTTCGCCTCAGGATGACGATAGTCAGGTTCCACTAAATTCCGGAAAGAACCCACGAAACACCGGAGAAAAACACCATTTTGACGGTAAAGTCAAGCAGCCCTTGCGGATGGAAAAGCCCTATATTACAAATAGTTATAATGACAAGAAAGATGCTCAAATCAAAGATTCATCGGGCAACCGTTACAGATGCAAACCTCAATTACGATGGGAGTATCTCCATTGATCCTATATTGATTGAAGCAGCCGACCTCATCCCTTTTGAACATGTGGATATATACAATGTCACCAATGGTGAGCGATTTGGGACATACGTAATTGAAGGGAGACGTGGATCGGGAGATATATGTATTAATGGCGCAGCCGCGTGGAAAGCCCAGCCCGGACACCTGATTATAATCTGTAGCTATGCCGAATATCATGAAGCTGAACTTGGAATTTACAAACCTGTTATTGTTCATGTGGACAGGGATAATAAAATTCTAAGAAAATCAAATCATCTTCAACTTCTGTCATAATCATGAAATTCTCTTTACCCCCGCCAAAGGTCAGATTAGTTGGAGCGATCAAGGATCCGTACAATCTTTCGATTGCCACAGCGCGAACATGTTACAGCTCGACAGGTATATTAAGCCCTGAAGATGTAATAAAAGATGAAAAGGCAGTTAGACTCAGGGATAAAATTGCCAAAAGCACCCTTCATGCGGGGCATCTAACAACCAGGCAGCACGCGCATTTTGTTTTTGCGCTGGAAAATGTCTCGCGAAGTTTAATCTGGTCTTTTTTGCATTCACACCCATTTTACAACTCAGAGCAGGTGAGTCAGCGTTATGTAAAGGTAAAATCCGATACAACCTTGATTCCGGCATTTGAAGATGCAAAGGCACAGAAGCTTTATGAGGAGACGGTCAGACTCCAGATTGACCTATACCATCAGTTTATAGAACTGCTCCTGGAACCTGCATCAAAAGAATTCTATGAAATCTTTCCGGCCAGAGGCAGGAAGCCGAACAAATGGAACTCAACCATTAAGAAAAAATGTTACGAGGTTGCACGATACATACTTCCTCTTGGAACATATGCCTATCTTTACCACACCATAAACGCCCTGACCCTCCTCAGATACGCGCGAATGGCAGGGCATTTTGACACACCTTCCGAGCAGAAGAACATGATCGCGCAAATGCTTGACGAGGTGAAAAGATTCGACCCCGATTTTGAAAAAGAGATCCCGGACACCCTCCCTCTCGAAGAGAGTATCGAGTACAAAATATTTAAATCGTCGGAGAATAATTTTAAAACAAGACAAATAAACATAGATGAATTTGACAAATCCCTCGAGGGAATGAGCTCTAAACTAATAGACTACAAAATAAACGCTGAAAAAACAGTGACATCCGCGGTTAATTCCACGCTGGGCACCAGGCTAACAGAAGACGAAGCAATAGATCTGGTTCTACACCCGGCAAAAAACCTACATCTCGGTGACACGCTCAATGTTTCATCCATGTCAAAACTTAGCAGAGCGCTCTTTCACGTTCATTACACATTCAGAAAAAAGATATCCCACTCCGCCGATTCCCAGGACCAGCGTCACAGAATGACCCCGGCGTCGCGGCCAATTCTCGAATCACAATACTGTGGAAAAGCGGACTATATTACCCCCAAACTAATAGAAAGCTCTTCGGAGATCGAAGAGAGATACAGAACCGGGATGGAGAAGATATTTCAAAACATTAACACGCTCCTTAATATGAATGTCCCGTTTGAGGCGGCACACTACCTGATACCAAACGCGTTTCCTGTGAGATTCGAAGAATCGGGGGACCTGTTAAGTTTTCACCATAAATGGAAACTCAGAACCTGCTACAACGCGCAGGAAGAGATATTCTTCAGCGCTATCGATGAACTCAAACAAATTAAGGATGTCCACCCCCGCCTTGCGAAACATATCCTGGCCCCATGCTACCTTCGCAAAGAGGCTCTTATTAAACCATTCTGCCCGGAGGGAAACAGATATTGCGGTATCCCGGTATGGAATCAGAAGCTGGAAGAATATAAAAGGGTAATATAATTATCTTCGTAACTATTCAGCAAATGTGTCATCCCTGCGAAAGCAGGGATCCAGATCCCGGTTTTCACCGGGATGACATTAATCGTAGATTCCCGCTTTCGCGGGAATGACATCTGAATAGTTACTTATCTTCTGTGTCTTCTTCTCTTCACCTTTGCGGATTTTTGATTCACGTTCTTTCTTTTTGAGCTTTTTACCCTGGTGGGGAGACCTCTTTTGACAGCTGGCGACTGAGAGGCGGATTGCAATGATTCCCTCTCCAGCATGTCTAAAAACGCCTCAACAACATCTGTTTCCGTAATTATGCCAACCAGTTTTTCCTCTTTTACAACCGGAAGGGCGCCAATTTTTTCGGTAACCATGATTCTTCCAGCCTCCAACAGTTCATCGCCTGGCTCAATAGTAGTTGGATTTATTGTCATAATCTCATCGACAGTCGAATAATCCTTAAATGAGTAGTAATCGACAGATGGATCAAGCTCTTCTGCTTTTTCCAAAGGTTGTTGCGAGAGGTGGCTCTTGATGTCTCTATCGGAGATAATACCGACAAGATTATCATCCCCGTCTGTAACCAAGACATGTCTAATCCGGTTATTTGCCATCAGTTCCAGAGCCTTTGAGATTTCATCAACCGGCGATACCGTAAAGAGTTCTGTCTGCATTTTGTCACTGACCTTCATCTCTCTCCTCCTTTTTCTATGGCACTAATAGTTTGTTCATGCGCATGGTAAGAGCTTCTGACAAATGGACCTGACTCAACATGTCTGAAACCTAATCCCAAGGCAATCGTTTTCAGCTCCATGAATTCATCAGGATGATAATACTTTTCAATCGGTAAATGTTTAGGTGTTGGTCTCAGGTATTGGCCTATGGTCAAAATATCGCAACCCATGTGCCGTAAATCCCTAAATGTCTCCTCAAGCATATCCTTTGTCTCACCTAAGCCGACCATCAATCCAGATTTTGTTAACATCGGTTTTCCCTTTGACCACCTTGACGCTTTTTGAATTAACTCCAGACTTTGCTGATACCTGGCATCCGGCCGAACCCTCTTATAGAGATGCGGAACGGTTTCAATATTATGGTTCAGTATATCCGGCATCCCTTCCAAAATAATCTGCAGTGCCTCTTTATTGCCGCAAAAATCCGGAATTAAAACCTCTATACGACACTCCGTATTTAATCTTCGGATTTCACGAATTACCTTCGCAAAATGGGCCGCGCCACCATCCGGAAGCTCGTCCCGGTTAACAGACGTGACAACCGCGTGTTTTAATCCCATCTGTTTTACAACCTCTGCTACATGTAGCGGCTCTGCCGTGTCAAGGGGAAGAGGTGCCCCCTTTTTTACTGCACAGAATCCACAATGCCTTGTGCATATCTCCCCCATAATCATGAACGTCGCGGTTTTGTGCGCCCAGCATTCCGAAAGATTCGGGCAATGAGCCTCTTCACAAACCGTATGGAGATTTTTTGAACGCATTACATCCGCCAACCATGAAATATTCTCGCTACCATTATGCTTAATCTTGATCCACGATGGTCTTGCAAGCTTTGGATCGCTCCATTTACGGAATGGTTCACCGGTTGAAGGATTATTTTTGGGATTAATTGACATAATCCCCCTTAAGGGTTCGTTTAAAAACATCACCAAAATGTTTAATTAAAACCCTAGCGACCTCAGTTACCTCAATCTTTCTATTTAAAACAACTTCCATTGAGGTAACCCCTTTATCGGAAATCCCACACGGGGTTATTAACTGAAAATAACCGAGGTCTGGCCCGACATTAAGGGCAAACCCATGACTCGTAACCCAGCGGGATAACCTCACACCGATAGCAGCAATCTTATTATCCCCGACCCAGACACCGGTTAAGCCCGGAATCCTTGACGCCGCTATCTCGAAATCCTTTAGTGTCCGTATAAGAACCTCCTCAATGGAGTTTAAATATTTTCTGACATCCTTTTCCACTCCACTTAACTGCAGGATAGGATAACCAACTAATTGCCCCGGCCCATGGTAGGTTATATCGCCGCCTCTGCCCGTTTCAAAAAATTCCACCCCTCTCGCTTTTAATGACTCCCTATCAATAAGGAGGTTCAGCGGATTTCCACCTCTACCAAGGGTTATTACATGGTTATGCTGAAGAAGATAAAGCTGTTCCGGAAAATTCTCATGCTGAATCCCCTTAACCGCCCTCTCCTGAATATCCAAAGCGGTTTTGTAATCCAGAAAATTGTAACAGGTTACGTTAACCTCTTGATTCATAATATTATGTCATTCCCGCGAAAGCGGGAATCTCCCCGTCATTCCAGCATTTCCGTCATTGCGAGCGAAGCGAAGCAATCCCGCATTGAGATTGCGGAGCCTGTCCTGAACGCAGTGAAGGATCTCCCTTCTCCTCCTCGCAATGACGTAATCGTCATCCTGAGCGAAATAAGCCTTTAGCCCCCAGGCGAAGCCGTGGGGGGAAGCAATCTCATTACGCGAGTGGTGAGAAGCTGCCCGATTCAAGTTGATCCTTAACCACATTCATAAACTCATCAGCCACCGCGCCATCGACAAGGCGATGATCGTAGGAGACGGCTAAATAGACCATTGATCTGATCGCAATAAAATCCTCAATAACAACCGGTCGTTTTTTAATCGCTCCGATATCGAGAATCCCCACCTGTGGCTGATTGATTATCGGTGTTCCGAAAAGGCTTCCATATATTCCGGGATTCGTAATGGTAAATGTACCACCAGCTACCTCATCGGGTTTCAACTTCCTCTCCCTCGCACGCTGGGCGAAGTCATTCGCCGCGCGGGCTAGACCGACGATAGAGAG
>MGRR01000082.1 GCA_001798265.1 Deltaproteobacteria bacterium RIFCSPHIGHO2_12_FULL_43_9 | reverse complement strand
CCCTTAATTCAGGGTTCCGATAATATGGAGAAGTGTAGATTTCCCGGTACCCGATGCACCAACTATAGCAACCTTTTCACCTGAATTAAGGGAAAGGTTTATCCCCTTTAAAACATCTATGCGTATCGATCCGTGATAGAAACCTTTCTTTAAATCTATTGTCTCGAGAATCAGTTCATTCATAACGTATACCTTCAATTGGGGCCAGCCTGCTTGCCCTTATGGCCGGATAGAGTGTCGCAATTCCTGAAATCGCGAGAGAAACCACGGAAATTTTTACCAATTCCATAAAATCAATGGAGATCGGCAATGTTTTAAAATGATAAACCTCCGCGGGAAGCTTTATAATAGGAACATAACCTAAAAATAAAACTATTATCACCCCAATAATAATTCCACCCAGTGTACCAAGAATCCCCAAAAAGAGCCCGATCGATAAAAAAACCTTTGCGATACTCGATTTTGAAGCGCCAATGGCCCTCAATATAGATATTGCCTTCTGCTTCTCCATTACCAGCATAAATAATGAGCTTGCAACATTAAACGCGGCAACTATCAATATCGATATTAAAAGTAGCGCTATCACAAGCTTCTGCTGACCAATGGCCAGAACCAGATTCCTGTTATAATCCTTCCATGTTCTGATACTGATGGGTAATGGAAGCTCTTCACTTAGCTTGGTGAAAATATCCTCTATCTTTTCCGGATCTTTAAGATAGATCCTGTACGCAGATATTGAATCCCCTAATCCGAAAAACGTTTGCGCCGTTTTAAAAGGGATGTAGAGATATTTCGCATCAAACGCATGCATTCCAGCCTGAAATATAGAAACCACCCTGAAATTTTCAACCTTAGGCTCCCCACCCGATTGTGCGTATGGGATGACCAATTTAACCCCATCCCCAATCCTTATTCCAAGCTCCTCTGCCAGGATTGAGCCTACAATTATATCCTTGTCAGACCTCCAGCTCTGGACCTTGGAACCGGGAATTCTCTCATCCCCCGCCACAAGATCTATCCCCTCAACCAATACACCCCGCACACCACCACCCGAAACAACCATCCCCTCACCATATACAACCGGGATTTCACTCTTTATATCCTGTTGGACATTCTCTATTGCCTTTTCGATCTGATTTTTACCGCCGGAAACGACGCCAAATTCAGAAATCACGATATGACCGGTCATTTTGGACGTTGCTTCTTCAATGGAATTCTGGAATCCATCCATGACAGAGATTACAATCACCAGTGCCGCAACCCCCAAAATCAGGCCGATTATGGAGACCCAGCTAAGCAGCGAAAGGGAGCGTGATTTCTCGGAACTGGATAAATACTTGCGCGTAAGGAGGCTCTCAAATTTCATTTTGTTTTCAGGTCTCTTTTTTTAGGTGTGGAAAAAGGATCACGTCCCGTATCGATGGTGAATCCGTAAGAATCATAACCAATCTGTCAATTCCAATTCCCTCTCCCGCTGTTGGTGGCAGGCCATATTCCAATGCCCTTACATAATCCGCATCAAGGGGATGGGCCTCCTCGTTCCCCCTTTTTCTCTCCTCCACCTGCTCTCTAAACCTCTGATACTGATCCTGGGAATCGTTCAATTCGGAAAATCCATTTGCAATCTCGCGCCCGTAAATCATCAGCTCAAAACGGTCAACAATCTCTGGATTTTGATCGTTTCTTCTGGCCAGAGGGGATGTCTCATATGGCCACGCGTATATAAAGGTAGGTTGTATAAGTTTTTTCTCCACCCGCTCCTCAAAAATCGCCTGAACCAATCTCCCTCTCCCCTCCCTCCCCGTTACCTCGACATGGGATTCCTTTAAAAGCGCGATCATCTTGTCTCTATCACCCAAAACAGTCCTGTTTACCCCACCATATTTAATGATCGCCTCTTCCATGGTTAACCGCTCAAAGGGGCGCTTGAAACTAATCTCTGTTCCCTGATAGCTAAAACCCTCTTTCCCGCAAATCTCCACAGCCAGCTTATGCAAAAGCTCTTCCGTCAAGGTCATCAAATCTTCATACGTTGCATACGCCTCATAAAACTCAAGCATTGTAAATTCCGGGTTGTGCTGGGTTGAAATCCCCTCATTCCTGAAATTTCTGTTGATTTCAAAAACACGGTCAAATCCACCGACCACCAATCGTTTCAGATAAAGTTCAGGCGCGATTCGCAAAAAGAGATCCATACCCAATGCGTTGTGATGGGTGACAAAGGGCTTTGCCAACGCCCCACCGGCAACAGGCTGCATCATGGGGGTTTCAACCTCTACATAATCCCTTGTAATAAAAAAGTTTCTGATAAGTTGGATTATTTTCGCGCGTGCCATGAAAACATTCCTGACATCCGGGTTTACAATAAGATCCACATACCTTTGACGATAACGGATCTCCACATCCGTCAATCCATGCCATTTCTCAGGCAGTGGCCTGATCGCCTTTGTTAATACCCTGAAGGATTCCGCGTGAATGGATAGCTCATTCGTCTTCGTTCTAAAAAGATGCCCTGTAACAGCAACAATATCACCGATATCCGCGTCCTGATATGAGGAATAGTCCAGATCTGAAAGCTTATCCTTTGCCAGATAGGCCTGAATTCTTCCGGACCTGTCCATAATCTTTATAAATCCCGCTTTTCCGAACGCGCGCGCCGCGACGATTCTCCCAGCAACGGAGAACCTTTTATTTAATTTGCCAAGTTCATCCGCGGATAATGAATCAAAATTTGCAAAGATTTCAGCCGCGCAGTTCTCCGGCCTAAAATCATTCGGATACGGGTTCTTACCGGAAGCGCGCACCTTTTCGATCTTCTCTCTTCTTATCTTGGTAACCGCGTTCTCATCATTCATTCAAATAACTCCAGTCACTACTTGGTCATTCCCGCGATCTGTCATTCCCGCACCACTGTCATTCCCGCGAAAGCGGGAATCTCCCTGTCATTCCCGCGAAAGCGGGAATCCAGATCCCTGCTTTCGCAGGGATGACAAATCCAGATCCCCGTTTTCACGGGGATGACCCAAGACCCCAGGATGACGTAAGTCAAACATCCCTTTGGATGTTTTGCAACAAAAAGGCCTCGATGAATCGATCTATATCACCGCCCAAAACCGCGTCAGGATTTCCCGATTCAATGCCTGTCCTGTGATCCTTTACCAGTCGATAAGGCTGCAGGGTATATGATCTTATCTGACTCCCCCAGCCAATATCCTTTTTCTCGCCCTGTTTCTTTGCTAATGCTGCCTCTCTCTCGCTTTTGAGCTTTTCATTCAGGCGCGATTTTAAAACCTGCAGCGCCCTCTCCTTATTTTGAAGTTGTGAGCGGCCACTCTGGCACTGCGCGACAATACCTGTTGGAAGATGCGTCACACGGACCGCGGAATCGGTCGTATTGACACCCTGGCCACCCGGTCCGCCAGCCCTATAAACATCAATCCTGAGATCCTCTTCCTCCAATTCTATTTCAACATCCTCTTCTACCTCCGGAATGACATCCACCGAAGCGAAGGATGTATGCCTTCTTTTATTTGAATCAAATGGTGAAATCCTGACCAATCTATGAATCCCCTTTTCCGCCTTCAGATATCCAAACGCATATGGACCGGTTATTAAAAATGTAACACTTTTAACCCCGGCTTCTTCCCCCGCCAGATAATCTATCACCTCCACACTGTAACCATTCTGTTCACTCCAACGTTTATACATACGTGACAACATCGCCGCCCAGTCACACGCCTCTGTCCCACCAGCCCCTGAATGTATGGTTAAAATTGCGTGATTTTGATCCTCCGGTTGTGAAAGAAGCTGTTTTATAGACTCCTTCTGAACATCCTCTTCCAATAGCTTGATTAACTGAGATGCTTCAGAGAGTAACCCCTCATCCCCCTCCTCTACCGCGAGATCGATCAAGGTTTTGGCGTCTGAGGATTTGCGCTCCAAAGCCCCAATATCATTTATTACCGTCTCTAACCTTTTTTTCTCTTGTAAAAGTGTTTTGGCCTTTTTTTGATCACTCCAAAAGGCTGGATCCTGACCTAACCGGTCGATTTCTTTTATGCGAGCCCTCTTCTTATCAAGGTCAAAGATGACCCCGGAATCCGGAGAGCTTTCCAATTAAAGGTTCTAGCCTCTGTCTTAATTCAGCTGCTGAAATCATACGACATCCTTTCTTAGAAGAGGTGTGTTCCCATATTTCTGCATCAACTCCTCCTCTTTTGCAAACATTTTATCCTCCTCTTCCTTGCTCACTTCATGATCATATCCCAATAGATGCAACAACCCATGGATCAGAAGCCTGCAAAGCCTCTCGCTCTCCGTAATCTCATACTCTCTTGCCTCCCTTACAGCGGTCGGGATCGAAACAGCAATATCCCCTATCGCATCCACTGGCCCAACCCCTAACATGGGAAACGACAAAACATTTGTTGGTTCATTAAGCCTGCGAAATTCAAAATTTAATCTCTGAATCTCTTCATCGGTTGTAAAAAGGACACTTAGCTCAGAATCATCACTACAACCCAAATCTTTAATGATAGAGCCCATCAATGTGACAACCTCTGTCTCATCAATCTCGCGCAGCAATTGATTGTTACGAATTAGTATATCCATTCGGTTTTTGACCTTAATATCTTTTAGCCAATGTTTCAAAGCGACGTACATCGTCATCCCCAGCGACGAAGTCGCGTCGGGGATCTCACCGATCAGTAACAATAGATCTTAAATTCATTCTGTGCTACTTACCAGCCCCATGGAACAATTTGATAATCTTATTGAAATACTCCACAAGCTCCGCGCCCCGGGGGGATGCCCATGGGATGCCGAGCAAACCCATCAATCGATAAAACCCTCCCTTTTAGAAGAGGCCTATGAAGCCCTTGAAGCAATAGAAGCGGAGGATGACAAAGCATTGAAGGAGGAACTGGGGGATATCCTGCTACAGGTTCTCTTTCATGCAGAGATTGCAAATGAGAGAAAGGCCTTTTCGATTGAGGATGTAATAAATCACGTCGCAGACAAACTGATTCGGAGACACCCCCACGTCTTTGCAGAGGCAAAGGTAAAAGAGACCAAGGATGTCCTTCATCAATGGTCAAAGATTAAATCGGGGGAGGGTAGAAAATCGGTTCTGGATGGCGTGCCAAAACAGCTCCCTGCCCTGCAGCAGGCCCAGAGGCTCTCAGAAAAAGCCGCAAGGGTGGGATTCGACTGGGAGTC
>MGRR01000081.1 GCA_001798265.1 Deltaproteobacteria bacterium RIFCSPHIGHO2_12_FULL_43_9 | reverse complement strand
GGATGCCCGCCGTATGAGTGACACTGCATGCAAAGAAAGGCCTCCTTCGTAACCTGAAGCTTTCTGTTATTTGTTCCATGCGGTTCATGGCAATTAAGACAGTTATCCTGCACAGGTGGATGCACCATGAGAAATGGACCCCGCTTCTCCTGATGACACTGATAGCATGTGAGGTTTACTGAAACCTTTGTCAGTAACCCGTTGGTTGGAGAACCGTGTGGATTGTGACAGTCGGAGCATTTTATCCTCCCCTCACGCACCGGATGATGGGAGGCCTTGTTCATCTGACCACTCACATCAATATGACATGTGTAACAAGAGTCAGGCTCCTTTTTAGTGGTCAAGAGATATCGATCGCTTTTTGCCTCCATAACAGTGTGACAATCCACGCAATTCACACCAGCATTGGGATGGGGACTATTTTTCCAATATTTTCGATTACTCCCTTCATGACACTGCATGCAGACAGCCACCTTCTGACTGTTAGTAATAACAAACTCTCTGCTGGGGCCTTGGACATGTTTACTTCGCGGACCATGACACGATTCGCATTCTCCATATGGCGGAGGATTGTTTTTGAAAGCCTTGGCATGTGGGGTTGCGTCAAACTTCTTTTTATAATCCTGGTGGCAGCCATAACAAATGCTTGAATCATTGATAAACGTAGCGCCATTAAACGCTGGATTTAGCTTTGACCACTCAACATCCTTCGCGCCTGCGAAGCTTGGGACAAGGAGAAAGACCAGACTCAATGCCCCCAACATGTAATAAAGTGGTTTCATTGCCCCTCCCCCGAGCTACAAAGTTACATACTGAAATTGTTAGTTCATCTAATTTAGATAGCATTTCTGATATCGTCAATAAAATACATCACAATAGGATAAAATATGTTCACAATCCTTTTCGGCACAAGGTATAAAATACCTTTCATGCTATGACTATTCTGCAAATGTAATATGTGCTACAGTTTTAGCTGGTTTGTAATCAACTCATTACAAATTTCTAATTTAATAACTGAACAGAGGGGGACTATGTATGAAAAAGTATTCATTTTTCATTGTCGCGGTTTTCGCGATAAATCTAATTTCTCTTGGATGCTCCGCGAAGGATTCCACCGGAAACAATGCAACGGCAACAAAAAGTATAGCAACCGGCTATGGTGAAAAGACAACAACAACACCACCAACCACTACAACCACGACAACTACTGAACAAAAAACAACAACGGCACAAGCATCAACCGGACCTTCCTTATTTAAGAGTTCCAACTGCACAATGTGTCACAAGGCGCCGGGCGTCGAGGGTGGTGGAGCAATGGGGCCAAGTCTTGCTGGCACCGGATCACGCCTGGATCAAGCAAAAATGGACGCAAAGTTTAAATCAGGTGGAAGTCATGCTACGCGTTTTAAGGGAAGCGCTGATGAACTGAAAACCCTTATTAAATGGCTTTTAACGCTAAAGTAACAGTATTGCCGTTGTATAGAAAAAAGGGTCATAGAGTTTCTCTGTGACCCTTTTTCATTGTTATCTGTAAACATCCTCTATGGACTTTGCGCGAAGGTTTTTGTTACCGTATTGAGGAACTAATAGAGGGGGATTGGCTATGATTAAATCCATAAAATATGCCACTCTTTTGTTGGGCGTTACCCTGCTTTGCGGCGCCGGTGTCAAAAAATGCGGCCTGAATTTTAGCCATGAGAAGCACCTCGGTTTTGGCCTGGAATGTGCCGACTGTCACACCGCGAAAACAGATGGTGGGTACGAGCACCCCACGATGCAGACGTGCGCCACCTGCCACGATGAGGTTAATAGCGAACGGGGATCCCAGGATTGCCTGCTATGCCACACGGATGGTGACAACTACAAGATTGAAAGAACCCCTGCTCCAAAGGATCTAAAAGAGATTCACGGGTTCCATGCCTCAAAAGAGTGCACTACGTGTCACACCAATATATACGCAAGCAACAGCTCGGAGGATAATAATTATCCAAAGGCATCAACCTGCTGGCTCTGTCACAAAAATCCTCACGAAGGCATCGGGGATCATCGATTGCAAAAATGGAACTAACCCCTTAAGGATGGGGCCATTGTGACACCTCTGTTAACTGAATAGCTGTATAATTTTTAGGCTGAGCAAAATATATAGTAATATTTCCAAATGGTTATCCGCTTATAAATCTGGTCTAAAAATTGCTTCAATAAGCCTGTGATGGACTGTGCCCCAAGGATTGATATTAGCGATTTAGGCTCCTCTTTTCTGCAATTTTCCTACAATGGAAAGCCATTTCTGTTTCACTACTCAACATTTGAGCTCTTTGAAATTGATCCTATCGTCACGAGTTTATTCAACAAGGTTAATAATAATCCTATAGAAGCACTAAATTCCCAGGAGAAAGCAGCTTTAAGAGAAATACGTTCTCTTACACAAATCCAAAAAAAGGACAGAAGCCCTACTTCTCCTTCACTATCTGCTATCTCGTTAGAACTAAACCATACATGTAATTTAAGATGTAAATATTGTTATGTCTTTGCAAATGATAACCATATTCTTCCAGAAAGCTCTCCTCATCAGATGCGGTGGGAGGTAGCCAAAAGCGTTGTAGACTTTTTTTTGAACCAACTTACACCAGGGAGCTCCTTTTTTATCAGGCTTTTTGGCGGAGAACCCCTCTTGAGTTTTCCTTTGATCAAAAAAATAGTCTCCCATGTAGAAGAGATTGCAACTAGCAAAAATATAACCACGGAATATTTATTAATCACAAATGGAACAGTTTTAACGGATGAAATCGTATCGTTTTTAGAGAGCCACAATGTAAACCTCGCTTTCAGCGTCGACAGCACGGAAATTAAACATGACAAACTGCGGCCAACATCGACTGGAGCTGGGAGTTTCAAAAAGATTGAAGAGAATAGAAAGCACATTAAGAAAAGCAATATAAAAAAACAGCCCATCGCCAATGTCGTGGTAAACAGACAAAATACAGATATGTTTGAAAATTATTCATTCCTCATAAATTCAGGATACAAGACGGTAAATTTCAGCTTTATATTCACGAACAAAAAAGAATTTCAGTTAGAAACCGCTGATTTCCCGAAATTAAAAAAAGAATATATTAAAATCAGGGATTATATACTTGAGGATCTTCCCAACAGGCTTTCTACAACCCCACTGATCTCTGATATTTTCCAGAGGTTAAAGAACAACATTGCCAGAAAAAACTTTTGTGGCGCCGGCAAAAGCTATATTGGGGTCGGAATGGATGGCTCGTTTTACCCATGCCATCGCTTTGTCGGCAATACCAAATTTAAACTAGGAGATCCTGTTTCAGGAATAAATGACTCTGCAAGGAGATTATTTTTACAACCACATATAGAATCGCGCCCAGTTTGTGCTATATGCCCAGTCAGAAATGTTTGCGGAGGTGGCTGCGGACATACTAATCTGATGTATAATGGCGGAATAGAGGAACCAAGAGAGTTATTTTGCCTTCTTAAAAAATTTGAGGTTGAATGCGCTCTTTACCTGCTTCTTCATGAAGGAGAGATATATGAAACATGTAAAAAAGGTGAAAAAACTGAAAAAAGTCGCGAATCAAAGTCCAAAGAAGGATACAAAGAAGCGGCCTGAGGGAGAACCTAAAGCCTGCTCCTGGATGTCTGATGGCTAGTAGGCCCTCAATGACCACCTTGTCATCCCGATGATTCTACCAATCCCGAGCTGACTCCACATCCTTGCGAGAAACCGAGGGTGATGAAGCAATGACGTTAAACGTGCGAGATCCTTCGCTTCGCTCAGGATGATGCAGTCTGAGAGACGTTGTCTTTACATTTGATTTTACAGGCTTTAAGTGTTTTTATGCCCGCTATGAGTTTGCCTATTTGGTTACGTAAGCTTCAGCCAACTTCGTCATCACATGGACTTAAAACGCTTACTGTAGAAGAATCTGTTCGCGTGTTTATTGAATTGTTTGAGTTTTACTACTATTTTTATAAAAAGTGTCATGTTGCAAAACCAGATAAAAAACACACTGTTAATAATTGGAAAAACCCTCTCTCAGCTTGAGCTTCCTTACTGTATTGTTGGTGCACTGGCAGTAGCCGTTTGGGGAGAACCGAGAGCAACGCGAGACCTGGATATTCTAATTTTGTTAACTTCGGAAGATAGAGGGAATTTGCTCTCTAAATTAACAAAATTTGGATTTAAAATAGATACGGCATGGGAGTTGCAAAATCCCATGATTCGTCAATTTCAAACAAGATTATTGGATGAAAATAAAATCATTCTGGACTTACTAGAACCTAGAGATACTTTCCAGGAAGAAGTTATACATAATAGCGTGAAACAAGTTATTTTTGGTGTTGAATTTAAACTTCCTACGGCAGAAAATTTGATATTGATGAAATTAAAAGCTGGGCGCCCCAGGGATTTCGAAGATGCTTTGTCAATTTTAGTCAGGCAAGACAAATTGAATGAATCTTATCTGCTCGAGAAAGCAAACAAGCTTGGGATATTAGAAGAGATGCAATTCGTTCTTGAAAAACAAAAAATGACGTTAAACGTGTGAGATCCTTCCCCCCGACGGCTTCGCCTGGGGGCTGAAGGCTTATTTCGCTCAGGATGACGTGAGAACTCGTAATGACGGAGGAGATCCCCGCTTTCGCGGGGATGACAGTGAACTCGCAATGACTTTTTAGTTATGCTAGCCTGCTTTAAATATAAGCAGGTTTAGATGAAAAAGTTTTCAATTTATCTACTTAGGTTCATTGGGGCAATAATCTTTACCTTTGTTATTACCCTTTTTCCTTTCTGGAAACTGGAAAGTTATTTTTATGACCTGAGGGTTAAACTCTCTCCTAAGTCTCCTCATCACTCTCAGATAGTATTAATAGGCATCGATGACCAATACATCAAAGACGTTGGTGGAAAGTGGCCAATACCTGTTTCTACACATATTGATGTTTTAAATAAATTAAAAAACTCAAAACCTCTCGCGGTCGCATTCATGTTTCCTCTACATCAACAGGGATGGTCCAATGATGAACTGGAAAAGCTTGCCTCTGTAACAACAAATTTCAGAAACGTATTTCATTCGGTAAAACTTCTCCCTGCGGGTGGGGATTATCCAATAAAAGAGCTCCCCGGAATAAAACCAAAATTAAGCTTTACGCTGGTCGAC
>MGRR01000080.1 GCA_001798265.1 Deltaproteobacteria bacterium RIFCSPHIGHO2_12_FULL_43_9 | reverse complement strand
GCCAAAAGTGAACTCTGGAACCATCCTCGATGCTGGTCACTCCCTTCAAGATATAAGTCGGCAGGTGAGCCAAGGGATTTTCTTGTATCAAGTACTGCTGCCCAGCTGACACCAGATTCAAACCATACGTCGAGAATATCCTCCTCTTTTTCAAAATCCTGTTTTTGACACTTGGGACATTTTGTACCGGGGGGAATTAGTTCGTTTGTGGTTTTTGTAAACCAGAGGTCTGTTCCAGATTTTTCAATTTTAGATGCGATATCGTAGATTAGCTCTTTGGAAAAAATGATCGCACTGCACGATTTGCATCTAAAGGCGACAATTGGAACACCCCAGGCCCTCTGTCTCGAAATGCACCAATCAGGTCTATTTTCTACCATCCCGTAGATCCTGTTTCTCCCCCATGATGGAATCCATTGGACATTATCAATTGCTTTGAGAGCGTTTTTTCTGAAATCCTTCTGATCCATTGCGATGAACCACTGCTCTGTTGCCCTGAATATTACCTTTTGTTTACAGCGCCAGCAGTGTGGATAGCTGTGTGAAACGATTGTTGCACTGGCTAACCTATCTTTTTCTTTTAACAATTCGACTATTACTGGGTTTGCTTTAAAAACGAATTGATTGGCGAATTTTTCCACGTCCGCGGTAAATTTCCCTGTTCCATCGACAGGACAATAAATATCCAGCCCTGCTTCAAGACCCATTAAATAGTCTTCATAACCATGGCCAGGGGCAGTGTGGACGCATCCGGTTCCTTGTTCGAGAGTGATATGCTTCCCCAGCAAAATTATGGAATCACGGTCTATAAATGGATGCTTTGCCTTTAATTTGTTTAATTTTTCCGCCTTAAACGTTTCTACTATTTTTGGGTTTTTCCAGTTGCACGCTTTTGAGACTGCTTCTAATAAGCCCTCGGCAATTATGTAGACGTCATCCCTAGAGATTGCTTCGTCGCCTTTGGCTCCTCGCAATGACGTAATCGTCATCCCCGTGAAAACGGGGATCTGGATTCCCGCTTTCGCGGGAATGACAAGAGGCTCGCAATGACGGGGGAGTTCAACGGCTATATATTGAAAATCTGGGTGTAGCGAAATTGCCAGATTTGCTGGGAGTGTCCATGGTGTAGTTGTCCAGATAAGGACGAAAACATTTTTATTTTGAAGTTTTGGAAATGCCTTGAGTTGATCTTTGGGAAGAGGGAATTTTACGTAAATTGAAGACGAAGTGACATCCCCGTATTCAACCTCTGCTTCAGCCAACGCAGTTACGCAGCTTGTGCACCAATGAACCGGTTTTTTTCTTTTGTAGAGTAGACCCTTGCCTGCGAAATCCCCAAGTTTTCTTAAGATGGCTGCTTCATATGTCGGGTCGAGGGTTAAATAAGGTTTGTCCCAGAGTCCGAATACGCCGATTCTCTTAAATTCATCTCTCTGGATATCGACGTATTTCATTGCGTATTCGTAGCAGGCCTTTCTTATTTCCATTTTGGTCAGAGACCCTTTTTGTTTCTTTAGTCCCTGATCGATTACCTTGTGTTCAATCGGTTGTCCGTGACAATCCCATCCGGGGACATATTCACTTAGGTAACCAGACATAGATTTTGATTTAACAACGAAATCTTTGAGTATTTTGTTTAGGCAATGTCCAAGGTGAATGTCACCATTCGCGTATGGTGGACCATCATGAAGGATAAATTTAGGAGAGCCGGCTCTTTGTTTTAGAATCTTCGGATAGATTTCCTCTTTTTCCCAGAAGGCAAGGAGCTCAGGCTCCTTCGAGATGAGATTCGCCTTCATCGGAAAATCGGTTTGAGGTAGCGAAAGGGTCTCTTTGTACGAGGTACTACTGGCCAAAACTACTCTCCCGAATCTTGATAGCCGGGTTGTTCTCCTGTAGCTGGCATTCTTTCGCCCGATTCAATCTCTGATCCCGGTTCTCCGGGCAGTGTTTCGAAAGAGGTAATTCTACCCTGAACCCTGCCAAGCCCCTCTTCCGCAGGGACTAATCCAGGGGTGTAATTCAGGGCTTTTCCATACTCGTTCGCCGCTCCGTGCCAATCACGCAGATCCTCTTCAATCCTTCCAGCCATTACGTGACTCTCCGCTTTCCACTTCGGATCAGCAAAGTGTACCTTTGCGTTTTGCAGATGCCCGAGAGCCTGTTGGTACTGCCCCTGTCTATACTCAAGCAGGGCAAGATAATAATATGCGTGAGGATTTTGTGAATCTATTGAGAGAGCAGACTGGCGTTCCTTATTGGCAATAGCATATTGATTGTTAAATAAAGCCTTCTTTCCTTTATTTACGAGTGTTACAGAGGCCTTTCTTTTTGCTGTTGCACTCTCTTCGGGACTTAGGGTTCCTCCATCTACCCCCATATATGCCGGGGCCTCGGTTGCCGCCTGAGCCTCTTGGGCTATTACATATTTTGGACCGGTATCAATTACGGTGGTGCCTTCCGTGGTTTCTTCTAAAGGGAGGCCATCTGGCCCAAGCGTTGGCCTGGTTGTTGAAGGGGATGTGGCGCAGCCGATTGTTACGATACCGAGAAAACTAATTGCGATAATCTTCAGCTTTGATTCCATATTTTTCTATCTTTCGTAAAAGGGTTTTTTTAGGGATATTTGCATGCTCTGCAGTTTGATTAATTTTCCCCTTAAATGTCTTAAGGGCGTTAATAATAAACTGCTTTTCAAACTCTTCTTTATTCGCCTTAAAGTCAAGAAGGTTATCAGGATAACCCCTCTCTTCACTCTCTAGTCCAAGCAGATGATCCGGAAGCGCGTGAACGGTTAATTGATCCGAAGCCTCCAGAACAAATGCATGTTCTATGACGTTTTCCAGCTCCCGTATATTTCCCTGCCAATTGTATCTCAAAAGAATATTTAATGCATCTTTTGCGATACCCGTAATTTTTCTGTTCTGGTTGTTATTAAATTTTTTAATAAAATGATGAACTAGGGGTTCAATCTCTTCCCGCCTTTCTCTAAGCGGTGGGAGGAAAATCGGAAGAACATTAAGCCTGTAGTATAGATCCTCCCTGAATGCCCCTTGTTCTATCATCTCCTCAAGATTCCTGTTTGTCGCGGCAATAATTCTTACATCCACTTCTATCTCCCTGTTTGATCCCACGGGAGTAAATCTTTTCTCCTGTAAAACGCGTAGTAATTTAACCTGCATTGCCGGAGAAATATCGCCAATCTCATCCAGGAATATTGTTCCACCTTCAGCATACTGAAACTTACCTATCTTTCTGCTATCAGCCCCCGTGAATGCCCCCTTTTCATGGCCAAAAAGCTCGCTTTCCACCAGATTTTCCGAAAAGGCACTGCTATTTACAGCTACAAAACGACCACTTTTTCTATGGCCATTGAAATGGATTGCCTTGGCAACAAGCTCTTTCCCTGTACCACTCTCTCCCCTGACAAGAACGGCGGTATCAACCTTTGCGAGACGATTGATTATCCCAAATACTTTTTTCATCTCCCTGCTGTGACCAATAAACTGTTGTCCATTTTCAAGGGTTATAATTGGAGAACTGAACGCGATTGTCTCAACCAACGCGTGTGCCTCGAAGGCTTTTTTAATAATATCTACAACCTCAACGCTTTTTATCGGTTTGGAAAGGTAGTTGTAGGCCCCATGTTTTATCGTCTCAACTGCGTCGTCAAGTGTTGCATATGCCGTGAGCATTATTACTATTGTTGCCGGGTTATGTTCTTTTATTTTTACTAAAGCCTCTTTGCCGTTTAATATGGGCATGTCAACGTCTAATAATACCAGGTCATGATTTTTGGATTTTACCCTGCGAACAGCCTCTTCTCCATTTTCAGCCTCATCGATTACAAATGAGGTATTGGCGCTGAGCGCCGCCTTAAGGGTTGTTCGTAAATCCTTGTCGTCATCAACTATAAGCACCTGAAGCATCGCTGTTGTCCTTTATACCGGTAGAGTAAACCAAAATACCGAGCCTTTTCCAGGACTACTTTCTACTGCCACACTACCACCATGAAGTTCTATAAAATATTTAACCAAATATAAACCCAAACCTGTGCCCTTAATAGAGAGATTATAATCATTTTTGCCTCTATAAAACCTTGAAAACACGTTCTCTTTATCAAAGTCAGATAATCCCGGTCCGTCATCAATGATTGAAACCTTAACAATATCCCCCACCTCGGCTGACCGGATTATAATCTTTCCATTCTCCGGTGAATACTTAAGGGCATTTTCTATAAGGTTGGTTAGTGATTGTTTAATCAGGCGAGCATCAAATTTTATTGAAAAGAGAGGTTCAAGCTCTTTTATTATCTCAATCTTTTTTTCCCTAGCCATGTAGTCAAGTGATAATATGACCTCTTCTATTACCTTATTTAAATCCCTGCTCGATTTTTGAAGCGAGACCTTATTTGTTTCAATCCTTGTAAGGTCAAGAATGTTCGAAATAAACGAGCTTAACTCTTCCGAGCTTCTCAAAATGCTGTTTAGCGACTCTTTCTTCTCTTCCAGATCAGGCGAATTTAACGCGCGCTCAGCCATTCCCTGGATTTTTGCGATAGGGGTTTTAAGATCGTGAGAGATTAAAGACATAAAATTTGTCTTTAATTGTTCCACCTGTCCCAGAATCTCCGATCTCTTTTGATATTTCCATCTTCTCCCGTCCTCAACAATCAACCTATAAGGCAGGAAGAAATAGTAGCATGTGAAAATTGTTAACAGAGGATGAATTAATATCAACCAAAATCTGAAAAAAACAAATGAGGCATATCCCAGCAATAGAAGCAGGGCTATCTCCATGGCTAGAAATGTTATTCCTATAATAGGAGTAAAAGAAAAAAGGATAAAAATTGTTATAGCCGCAACCGCGAATGTTAAAAGGGTATTCAACCAGCCCGGGGATGTGACTATAGGGTTTTTGTTTAACAAGGTTTGTAAAACGTTTGCCTGAATTTCAAGCCTGGTCATACTGGAAAATGACTTTGAATACGGCGTATAGGCGATATTTTCAGATTCATTCCAGTAGGTTGGTCCAATTAGGATTATTTTGTTTCTGAACCATTTGGAATCCAGATTCTTATTTAAAACATCATTATAGGAAATTATCTGGAATGTTCCTTTTGGACCGATATAGTTGGTAACAAACGTCTCTCCCCCGTCAACATCCACGGTTTTTTTCATAAATCGTTTATCAGACGCAATGTCTTTACCATGATATATGTTTGCCAGTTCATATTCTAAAAATTT
>MGRR01000079.1 GCA_001798265.1 Deltaproteobacteria bacterium RIFCSPHIGHO2_12_FULL_43_9 | reverse complement strand
AGTCTCCGTAACCTTCATTCTCTCTTTCGCCACCTTTATAAACTCAGGTAATCGCTCGATCTGATCTGGTCCAAAAACTATATCAAGGAAAGGAGCAAGCTGATGAAGCCTCTTCCCCTCCTGTTGCGCAACACATCCTGAAACAGCAATTAGGAGATCCGGGTCCCTCTCCTTAAGAGGACGGATTGTCCCTAACAGACTTAAGACCTTATGGCGCGCCTTCTCTCTTACCGTACAGGTATTCAAAATAACCAGTTTTGCATCCCTGGGGTTTTCAACCCTGCAGCACCCCTGCAAAGAGAGAATCTTTTCAATTCTCTCCGAATCATAAACGTTCATCTGACATCCAAACGTCTTTATGAAATATGGGATGTTAAGTTTAGTGGGCATATTGATCAGAAAAACTATTTTGAGCAGCTATAACTTGTCAACCACACCCAGTAGGTATTTACTTGGTTAATCTTAAATAAAGAGAGTCAGGCGCACGAACCGATCCCTTGTCGAGGTCTACCAATATTGATTGATAGGTCCCTATTTCCTTATTTTGAATACTGTTAACAGCCTTACCCAATATTAATCTGTTTTGATCACGGGACAAAACAGCATTTCGAGTTTTAAAATTAGCAATTGCCCTATCCCCCTTCATAATGGCCAACTCTACGTTTTCCATTTCCAAGGGACGCCCTATTCTGGAGGCACATCCTCTTTCCGCAGAAATTATTATCTGTGATCCCGTTTCAGACCATGCGTTGGTTTGAACAAATCCCTCGATCAACTCGTCACATCTACCAGAGACATTTGCTGCCTCTCCCGAAGCTTCTGAAGAGGCAGCAAATGCAAGAGATAAGAATAAGAATGTTTTTAAATTCACTTTTCTGCTTTAGTAAAACTTATGCCCCTGTCTTTTTTTACTTCTTTGAACTTCTCAAAGAAATCACCATTCGGAAATAACCCCCCCATACTGGGATCCGGAAAAGAAACCGGCTCTCCTTTGTAATCAAAATTTGTTGGCAATAAATCTTTTAAGTCTTTAGATGGGTTTTGAACAACGGGAGTCACATCCACATAAAGTGTTACAGGTTCTCCATATTCATTTTCCCCAATCAATATCTCCGTGGGCCCGGCCAAAAGATCCAGTGCCAACTCAATACTATCAAGAGCGCTTAAGCCTATGCATATTGAAGGGAATACCCTCTTTTGACGATGTGGGTTATTGCAAATCTCGTTCCTCATTGTATGAAGATCTAATGCATGTCTTAATACCTGCACAACAGAGTTTGCAAGCTCAGGAAGTTGATGGTCATCCGCCAGTGTGAATAAATCGTCATAATGCCGCAACGCCCTTACAACATCGCGGGTTGAAAGTTTTTTCCCTTGTGCTTTTTTTCGCTCATAAGCGGCCTGGATTTCCTTTATTGCCTCATCTGAACCCAAAATATTATATGCGGTTTTGAGACGAATAAAGTCAACTACAGCCATCATTGAGCCCTTGAGGACTTTTACATCCACGGGATCAACCTTGATATTGGAAGATGCAGCAGCGCTACTTTTCTTAGGAGCCTTACAACTCCACCCATCCTTCTCATTTTTTACACATGTTGAATTCTGTAAATACTCCTTATTAAGTCCCGACTTCTTTTGCCATGCTTGCTCAAAATCAATATACAATTCAATCTCATCGCCGTTCATTATCCTATCCAGCTTCGCTTCAGAATCGAGCAAGGCCTTCATAAGGTTACCCCTTAAGAATCTCTGGAATTCATGATAGTTGTTAAATGGAGTCTCGCCGGTTGGTAATTCGAAGGAAAAGCGCCTTAGCTCAGGCAGTTTAACCTTCTCAATCTCATTCTGGAGCTTGAAATATAATTCCCATACTTCATTTTGTTTGACACTATTGTCGTTAACAAGTTTTTCAAAACGTGGAATAAATCCCTTAAAAGACATTATCGGCTTAGTAAAGGCACTATAGAGATTAGCCCTTCTGTTATTGATATTAAGATTCAAGGCCTTATCAAACATCTGGTCGGCGTATTCGACGGCACCAGGAATAAGTAACTGTTCACCAATCCTTGCGTATTCTTCTGCTGCATCTTCAGGCTGACCTGCGGCTACTAATTTCGCAGCGTTACTTTCGGAATATGATTCTGAATTAATGCTACCACGACCAAATGTGTTTTGATCTGCCTTTCTGGTACACCCACTAAATATAAATAATGTGATGATTGCCAGCAACGAAATAGACTTGAATTTGTAAAGATACATAAAGCCTCCATGTTGAACGTCAACACTTAAAGCACAGGGGGGGGGTAGTCAACATTTAAAATTCATAAAGAGGTTTAATATGAAAACACCAGTGAACAGCACAGAAGATTATCGAAGAACACCTATTAGAGCGTTTCATAAATTTTGCACACTAGCGTCATTGCGAACGAAAAAAGCCTTTAGCCCCCAGGCGAGGCCGTCGGGGGGAAGCAATCCATTCAGCTATAACTTGTCAACCGTGTCATATAGAGTACATAATTTCCTTATGCTTACAAGCCGCCGAGGTATCAAAGGAGGTAAATTCTTTCCCGGAGAGCTTATCTCATCCATTAAGGATATAATTCTAAAAACCTTCAAGGAGAGAATTGATAAAGCGAAGCTAAAGATCGATGGTTGTAACTTTGGCAATGAGCTTGTTCTGGGGGTTGAATTGGAAAAAAATGAGGGGGAGAAAATATCCATTGAGTTGTCAATTGATTGCAAGCAGGATGAACCGCTGGAGACAAGGATCCACCTGCTGCTGGATGCGATGGGGCACTTTCTTGATCAGGCGCTCAAGGGGCGGGGGATATCCGTTGGGAATAAATGGGAAGAGGTAAAGATCGCTGAATCAATTCTATTCGTCAGAAGGATAAGCTAAAAACCCTCATCATCCTCGTCTATTTTTGTTTTACTTATAGTGCCAGTCGGCTTTTTTTCTTAGATAATTTTCCATTAAAATTCTTAGGAGCTTTTGATATTCAATGCCCTCTTTCATTGCTTCAGTTTTTAGACCACTTAAAAGCTCCTTGCTTAAACGCAAGGTAATTGTCTCTGTTTTTGGTTTTGTTAACTCAAACTTTGCAAATTTCCAGTCAGCAGTGAGCAAAACATCACTTAGGTCCCCCACGAGAGGATCCCTTGATGGATTACGATCTTTCTTTGAAGATTTTTTCTTTGATTTCTTCATAGATTTTTATCTCCTTCTTGTGGCAATACCTTGCTGAAATTGAGCGAATTAAAATTTCACTTCCTTTTCTGCGAATTGTATATGCAACAAAAATATAACGCTCCTTCCTGTTCAACCCAACTGCTATCCATCTCTTCTCATCTAGGGAGTGTCTTTCGTCCTCAAAGTATAGTAAATCCTGAGTAAAAAATTCTTCAATTTCGCTTATTGTCACGCCATGCAACTGACAGTGAAAAAAGTTGCTACTATCCCAGTCAAATCCGTCAAATCTAAATGTACCAACCTTCATAAGGAATGGATAAATTTTACATTTATGTATTACAAATGTAAATACGTGAATTTATTTAAGGAATCAGAACTGGTCAACTTTGGTTGGGCAGTTGTGTGGTGGATTCCGTTTGGAAAATTGTTGCTGTCTTGTCCGCGTAAGCTAAAAACCCTCATCATCCTCGGGCCTAAACTTCTTGCCAAAATCCTCATCCTCTTCTTCAACACTAGCAATTTCATCGATGTCTTCAATCTCCAAATACTAGAGTAGTCCACTAAAATTCTTGCCACTCGGATGGCATTTTGTCGATGAAATAAACCTAAAAAGTAAAGCAAGAATTAATTAAAGAAATCTGCAAATGATTGCGCAACTGTTTTTGCTCTTTTTCGTGATATATTTTTAGTCACTAAAATACCTTTACCAAAGGCTCTGTCAATAACCTGAAAATCCCATTCATTTATACTATTTTGATACTTTACTTCTACGGGCAGCATCAACTTTCGTGCCCGGTTCACAACAAGAAAATCAACTTCCTTGCCCGAGCTGCTTTTCCAAGTAAAAACGTTTCTTGGAGCCGAGAGCCCCTCCCATAGACGTATTTCAAAACGCCGCAAGAGCTCAACCCCTATGGTTGCCTCCGCTCTCGAATCCTCATTAATAAGTTCGCCCTGCCCTAACTTCACTGGCAGAAATGCGAGAGCAGGATCGATCCATGCGAATTTTCTGTCTTTTTTGGGTGCCACTCTATTTCTTGCGGTATCATAAGACGAAATAGTTGCCAACAAAAACGCGTCACCCAATGCATCCAAATATTTACGCGCAGTATCTTTGGTGATGGTTAAGGGCCTTGAAAAACCTTCATAACTGCTGGCATTGAGCCCAATCGCGCTGATTCGGCCAATTACCTCAAGCGCGATATTTCTATCGAGCCTACGACGATTAATTTCATAAAACATCACGTCGTCAAAAACATGCATTTGACCAAATGGATCAAATTCCTTTTTACTTATTATAGATTCCACAAGTTGTTCAACCCTGAATGGAAAACCACCACAGGTTAAATAAGACTTTTGAAGATCAGCCGTATTTTGATCGGGCGTGATTAGGCGAACCTGTTCGCAAAATTGGGCAAAATTCATAGGGAGTAAAACACGATCCGGATTTTCGATATTGCCGCGTCTTCCGGCCATTCTTTCAGCCCCTTTTTTAAGATCGTGAGAAGAGCTGCCTGTTAAGAGTAAACAGCAGGAATCCAGAAAACCTGTATCACTTAATTTTTTTATCACACGCTGCCAGCCAGTAACTGACGTAATTTCATCTATACAAAAAAGTCTTGGAGTGAAATCTTTTAAGATGGCGGTTACAATTTCTTCTAATTTAGTCATAGTTCGAATTGTTTCAGCCGTAAGCCAAAGAATTGAAGAAGGGGTCCAATGTTCTTTCTCAATTAAATTAGCGATAAGAAGCTTAAGAGTTGCTGTTTTTCCAACTCGGCGCGGGCCTCGTAGTGTTATAACTGCCCGTTTTTTACATTCTTTTGGCAGAATTGGTTGTGGGTAATATTTTAAATGTGACTTTTTTATCCTTAAAAGGTCTGGATCACTCCAAAGACCACCCTCCTTTAGCCAATAATTCTGGGTACTTACGATAGATTTTATGTTTTCGCTATCCATATATCTAAAATAGCCCCCATTATAGCTATTGTCAACGTTAAAATTTTTGATCTAACATGCGAAGCGAGCCCCCTCTTAGCTTCAAGAAATTTATCCG
>MGRR01000078.1:1078-6329 GCA_001798265.1 Deltaproteobacteria bacterium RIFCSPHIGHO2_12_FULL_43_9 | reverse complement strand
TTTGTAGTGCCACTTGGGTCTATTACTGCCGGGATATTCCTGATCCTGGCCTCAGCAAGAAATTTCACCAAAGCATCAGATGCAACAGGGAAGTCATTAATCCAAATTTTTCCGATACTCTTACGCCTTACGACAGCAAACAGCCCCTTCAGATGATCAATATCGGGGTGGCTCACAACAAGTAAATCAATTTTACTAACACCAAATTTATTTAACACCGGCATAACCAGACTCTCTCCGGGATCAAATTTGTTATTGAAGTGCCCACCACCATCTATAAGCATCGATTCACCGGTTGGAAATCTAAAAAGAAGGCTCTCACCCTGCCCCACGGAGATTGTAGTCCACTGCAACGTGCTGGATTTTTTAGTTAGGATCCAAAATAGCTTCGGAAGGCTGAAAAGTATTATTATGCCTAAAAGAGGCGCCAAAAGAGCATTGCGAAATTTTCTTTTTTTAATCGAACAATACAAACTAATTGCCGCAATTAGTACAATAAGCAGGCTAAGTAATCCATTAACGGGGATAGAAATCATCGCAATCCTGTGATTCGCGATGGGGTTTAAGATCAGATTTTCAAAAACTGATATAAGCCAATCCGAAATAGCAAGAATCATCTCCGGAACATAATGAATGTTCAGGGTAATTAAAAATGTGGCGACTGAAACTGCCGGAAGAACAAAAATAATCAGCGGTGCCGCAATCAGCGACGACAACCAGCCGAAGAGCGCAAACTCTCCAAAATAAAATGCACAAATTGGGAAAACGCCGAAGGTTGCACCAAGCGTAGTAATGGACCATCTCATAATTATATTTTTTGACGGAAAGTTTTTATTAGCGAGAATTATTCCAAAAACTGCAAAGAGGGAGAGATGAAATCCCGTGTCCACCAAGACCGCCGGAAATACGCAAAGTATCAGAAGGATTGTCAGTAAAAACCACTGCCAAAGAGCAAACCGTAAATAAAAGGCCCTGTAAAAGAAAAAAACGGTCAGCATCATTCCGGATCTGATGGTTGCCCCATCGGAACCTGTCCAAAAAACATAACCCCATATTAAGGGTAAAATAATAACACCATTCCATCTCGAGAGCTCATATCTGGCTGAAAAAAACGGGAATATTCTCTCAATAGGGATAAACAACCACAGAATAATCATTGCAAGGAGCGCCAGTTGTTGCCCGGAGATTACAAGCAGATGCCCGACACCACTCTTTCTCCACCTCTCCCACGTTTCCATTGAAATGAGCGACCTGTCGCCAGAAACCATGGCCAGAAGTGCGCCACCATTTTTAAATTTTTGAAATTGCGAATGGAGCTCTTTATGCTTGATCTTGTCCAGTTCACTATTCTTGCACCGTAAGTGCTTAACAAACAGGAACGTCTCCCCAGGAACACCATATGGCCTTATCTCAACCTCTTTCCCATCTTTGATGCATGGAAGGGATAGAATTGATGTAATCCTGAAAACCGCAACTGTGGATAAAACTGTTAATAGAATAAGACGTCGCATTCCTGGCAATCCCTTTGCAAAGCCATTGCCAGGTTTTTGAGCTCAGATTTGTATCAAGGGGGGTCCAAAATTGGACACTTCGGTCGAAAATTGAACGGTTACGTTATTTCTTCCTCCGTCCCCAAGGGACAGAGTAATTTTCGGGCAGTAATAGCCTTTCGTTCACAATGACGTACGTCCCCTTTAGAAAGAGCTAAATTAAGACTTGGTTATTTTCTCAATAGAAATTTTTAGGGCATTGGATATCAACCAAAGGGTTCTGAGGGTTAGGTTGACTTTTCCTCCTTCAATAGCTTGATAGTATCTGTAATTAAATCCAAAATCCTGCATATCCTCTTGTGTCAGCTTTCTTGCTTTACGTGCTTCTTTTATGTTTCGTCCTACTTTTTTGAGATAGTCGCTGAATTGAGTCATTTAAAATAACTTTACTAATCACGATCTTATAAGTTAACGTAGTTATAGATTCGTGTTTTAAAATCGAAGGCTTAAGCTAGATGGTGTTTTCCAGGTTTGAATTTTAAAATCGAATAATTTTATGGACTTAAGACAAAGAAAAAAGCAAGAAGAAGTTTCGTCTCTTACAGATTTTACTGTCCTTCACATAGAGGACGACCATATAGATGCCGAATGGGCACAAAGAGCCTTTTCAGAGTATAAAGATGTCAATTTTAATGTCGAATGGGTTAGAACAGCTTCATCCGCAAAAGATATTCTTTCTAAAAAGGAATTTGATCTCATTGTTTTAGATTTAAGTCTTCCAGATGGATTTGGCCTAGATCTATTTAAAGAGATAAAGGAAGTGTCGGGAAAAGCAGCAATTGTTTTATTTTCTGGAACGGTTGAAGAAAAAGCTGCTGCAATTGAAGCTCTTGATATTGGCGCTCAAGATTACTTATCAAAGGATGAGACAAATCAGGCAGTCTTCATTAAAAGCATAAGATATGCCATAGAAAGAAACAAACTTATTCAATCACTAAATCGGAAAAACAAAGAATTAGATGCATTTTCTCATATGGTTTCACATGATTTAAAAAACCCATTTACAGCGATAAAAGCTACAGTTGATACTCTGAAAGAAGCCGCTTCAATACAAAAAGTAAAAGAGGTGGTGGATAATCGGGTAAGGGGTATGTCACAAAAGATTGATGCCCTTCTTCAATTTGCTTCCTGTGACAAGGACATATCAAATAAGGAAGAGATCGATTTATCTATTTGTCTTGAAAACGCATTAAAAAATCTAAACGCAGATATTGGAAGAGAAAAAGCTATTATTCATCGCGAACCACTTCCACATGCATTTGTCAGTAGCTTACTTGTCGAACTCCTTTTTCAGAATTTAATCTCAAACGCTATAAAATTTAAAAAACCAAATACCTCTCCGGAGATATTTATTTCAAGTAGAGCAGATGGAGATTTTGTTGTTGTGTCTGTAAAAGACAATGGGGTTGGTATTGCTGAAGATGAAAACAAAAACGAAATCTTCGGGCTCTTCAATAGAGCTAAAAATAGTCAGGGGATACCAGGCAGCGGTATAGGCTTGGCAACATGCAGGAAAATCGTGGAATCACATGGTGGTAAAATTTGGGTAGAAAGTGACTCAAAACAAGGAACAACTTTCTATTTTTCTCTTCCGAAAATTATATGAATAAAATTAACTCCTCAGTAGCAGATACCATCCATTTACCTGTAAAAGAGATATTAGACGCTATTTGGTCTTCTTCTGAAGATGCGATTATAGCAAAAGATCTAAATGGACTTGTTATCGCATGGAACGATGCAGCAGAGAGTATTTATGGATATAAAGCCTCTGAGATGTTAGGGCGGTCTGTTGCTGTTCTATTTCCAAAGGATCGAATATATGAATTAAAAAACTTACTAAGTCTAGCAAGAATGGGTAAAAAAGTTTATCATGCTGAATCTATAATGCTCAGGAAAGATGGAATTAAGTTTGATGCTTCAATAACAACGACTCCAATTTTGGATAGTGATACTACCGTTGTAGGATCGCTTACCATAAGTAGGGATATTACTGAAAGAAAAAGGCTAGAAGATGTCAGGAAAAGTAATGTGGAGCTGGAGCAATTTGCATACGTAGTTTCTCATGATCTTAAAGCCCCACTTCGAGGAATATTTTCCATTGCCGAATGGATAGTTAAGGATAACAGAGAGAAGCTTGATGAAAAAAGTAAAAGGCATCTAGCTCTCTTAGAAACCCGACTAATCCGAATGCAAAATCTAATCGATGGCATACTAGAATATTCACGAGTTGGGCGGATTCATGAAGAGCCGAGATTAGTTGATCTTAATAAGTTAGTACCACAGCTAGTTGATACCTTAGCTCCACCCAAACATATTAAAGTGAAGGTTCAAAATAAGCTCCCATCATTTTCTGTTGAAAAAACAAGGATTCAACAAGTTTTTCAAAATCTGCTTAGTAATGCCATAAACTATATGGATAAGAAAGAGGGGCTTATCGAGATTGGTTGTGAAGAAGATCATAATTTTTGGAAATTTTATATTAAAGATAATGGGCCTGGAATTGAACAAAAACATTTTGAGAAGATTTTCCAGATTTTTCAAACACTCGCTCCAAAAGATGTACACGAATCAACGGGCATTGGACTTACTCTAGTAAAGAAAATTATTGAACTCTATGGTGGCACTGTGTGGATTGAGTCTGAGGTCAAGAAAGGTAGCACATTTTTCTTTACTATTCCTAAACCAAGAAAGGAAAAGCAATAATGAGAACTACAAAGCCAATTTTATTGTTAGAAGATGATCTAGTAGACCAAGAGGCCGTTAGCATGGCTCTTGAAGAGCTGAAGGTGATCAATAAAATAGAGGCTTGCTCCAATGGAGAGGAGGGGCTCGAATATTTAAAGCACCAGCTACCTGTTATTATTTTATTAGATCTGAATATGCCTAAGATGGATGGTTTCGATTTTTTAAAAGTTGTTAAAAACGATAAGAATTTTAAACGAATCCCTGTAATAGTCTTTACAACATCAAGCGAGGAGAGAGATAAGGTAGATAGTTACAATCTAGGTGTTGCTGGATATATTGTAAAACCCTCCTCTCATGAGAAATTCGTTGAAGTACTACATGCGCTTGATGTTTACTGGACAATATCTGAACTTCCTCAGTCCTAGTATAGGGCTTTCAAACACCCTAAGTTAGCCAAATATTGAACAAGGTTACCCGGATTACCATTCCCTTTGAATTGGAATAGAGGATTCATCCAGCTTTTTCATATCCCACAACCAATATATTGCACGTTTTTGCCATATTTGCTCCATGCTGTTTGATTTTTGAGCTCAGATTTGTATCAAGGGGGGTCCAAAATTGTATGCTTCGGTCGAAAATTGGACCCCTAAACCGTCATCCCCCTAAACCGTCATCCCCGTGAAAACGGGGATCTCTTCCGTCATCCCGGCGAAAGCCGGGATCTAGCGCTAATCTTATGGATTCCGGCTTTCGCCGGAATGACGAAACTTTTGAAACAGTCTACTAGATTCTTGCTTTCGTAGTAACACAAAAAATACATGTGTATTCAGCCAGTTATAAACACCGCTTGATTTTATATGATCAGATCATATAAAATCAAGCCCATGAAGACCTCCTCTCCCTACATAAAAAGAAGTTTAGAAGATTATCCTGGCGCCGATTTCTACTCCATTCAGTCTCTCAAGGGATATAAAGGGATATAATAGTTTTGCCGTGGGATGGTTCATTTGTGAAGT
>MGRR01000078.1:0-1061 GCA_001798265.1 Deltaproteobacteria bacterium RIFCSPHIGHO2_12_FULL_43_9 | reverse complement strand
AAAGATAAACCCAATGGCCCCCGCGTTTACCGCTAGCTGCGCTTTATGGAGCAGATCTTCATCACTGATCTCAGAGCCGCCACTGAAGAGAACCGGAATTCCCTGCGCTGCCTTTACAACACGTGTTGTTCTCTCTATTTCCGCGGTTTCTTTACCAAGTTCCTGGAAATGTACCTCAAGATCTCGATAATAGGATGGAACCTTTTCGTTTTTGGTAAACTCACCCTTGGCAGGTTTAGGCACATTGGATTTGATAACCGTCGCACCCATCTCCATTGCCATTCTTGCGGCGGACTCAAGGGCATAGCTAGTATCGGCTCCACCCTTTTCATCGATCGCGGAGCCCCTTGGATAGGCCCATACTATAAGAGGAAGACCGAATTGCTCACACGATCGTCTTACATCGGCCAGTTGTGGAAGATCCCGATCCTGCGCCGGTGAGCCATAGTACATTGTATATCCGACTGCTATCGCGCCCAAACGAACAGCATCCTCTACCCTTGAGGTATAAACAGATAGGGCATTCGCAGCGGAGGGTATGGAGGTTTTGCCGTTGACTTTTAAAATCAAGGGGATCTGTCCACGATATTTTGACCAATATCTTTTGGCCACACCATAGTGAACAGCAACACCGTTGTATTTTCCATCAAGAGCGAGTTCCATAATATAATCTGGATTTCCTGCGTCAGATTCAGCCTCAAGATGTCTGCAATCGTGCTCTACGAACTGATCGTATGGAAGAATTAATGTTGTACCGTTGTCTCGTAGAATCTCTCTGATATGGGTTAATTCGCTTTGCGTAAAATGCGCGCGCTGGAAGAAGCGCATCTGTTTTTCGTTCCGTTCCATGGCAATGACTCCTATCTTAGGGGGACAGACATCATTGTGAACAATATTGTTCACAATGATGTCTGTCCCCCCTATGCCATTTTTATAGCTTATTAAATAACGTTGGGTCAACGAGATAAAGGTTAATTCCCCAGATTGGCCAACGCTAAAGCAAGCTTTTCCATTCCAGTTTTTATGTTTTCCTGTGAAGTGGCGTAGCTTAGACGAAGGAA
>MGRR01000077.1:1161-6585 GCA_001798265.1 Deltaproteobacteria bacterium RIFCSPHIGHO2_12_FULL_43_9 | reverse complement strand
GACTGCGAAGGAAAAACTACCTTCGTTGGTGCTTCTTGATGTGATGCTCCCGGAAAAGGACGGGTTTGAGGTGTTGGCAGACCTCAAGCACGATAAAAAGACGAAGGCGATCCCTGTTATATTGATTACCGCCAAAAGTCAGGAAACCGATATTACCTTCGCGCTTGGCCATGGGGCTGATGATTATCTTATAAAGCCGTTTAGCATACCGGAACTTTTACTTAGGGTTAAAAAACAGATGGAGCCCAAGTAGACACCACTTATGATACAAATATCTCCTATACTGCAGTGGGGAATATTATTCTGGGGAATCGCAATATTTTTATTGCTGCTTATAACGGCATGTAACATCTATATAAAAACGAAAAAGGGGAAAAAAGCATATGCATTGAGATCAAAGCTGCTTGAGGAGATCACATCTTATATTTCAACAAAAGAGATTACACCAAAACTTTTAACCCGCAAAAAAGAAAGAGACATTGCCATTCACCTACTCCTCGACCTGCTTGAAAAATTTACCGGTGCCGATCATGATTATCTATGCACTTTGGTTGAGAATCCGTCGCTCAGTTCATGGATTACAAAGAATCTAAAATCGAGAAACCCAAGACGGCTGCAACCTGCGCTTCTTCTGGTTAAGCATATAAAGGATAAAAAATACCTCCCCCTGGTAGAAAAAATCTGGAATCACCATCACACCCTTACGCGACTCCTTTCCAAGGAGGTGGCGCTTCAGATAGCAGGCACCTCAATAATTCCAACAGTTTTAGATTCATTTAAAAACGAATCCCCAGCCTGCAGAATATATCTTATGGAATCGATAACCAGGTTCAGAAATGAAGCCACCCCATTTTTGTTAAATGCCCTGTTAAAAACAGAGGACCCTTACACTCAAATTTCTCTAATCGACGGATTAAAAGATCTATTTGCCATCTCCACCTCTGATCACCTTCTGGAATTGCTTAAAAAGAGTAATAATGAGGGGGTTCAGTTTGCCATATTAAATTTTTTCTCGGATATCCCCCTACCAATTCCAACAAATTTACTACCTCAGTTTCTAAAACACCCTTCTGTTATAATCAGGCGTATGGCCTTAATCGCCTCTCTGTGTCAGGAAACAGACAAGGGGATTATGCGATCAATTCTGGAGAACACGATCAACGATGATTCGTGGCAAATCCGCTATCTTTCTCTTCATCGATGGGTATCTTACTTTAAGGAAGAGAAACCACCGGCAAAAGACCATCATTTATATGAGCGGGTTTTAGCAGAAGAATCCATTGGTTTAAAAGCATTTGGTGAGGGGTTGGAGAGGCCACCTCTATGTTAGTAACCTCGGAATTTTCAACATTATTAACGCTATTAGTTAAAGCAACCTTCATATATTTTATCGCGATAAACAGCATCCAGTTAATACTCATATTGATTGCGTGGATACAACTAAAGATAGAACCACTTGTTCTTCATCGGGCACTATACTATAGACTTCTTAAATCTAAATCTCTACCCCCCATCACAATAATCATGCCCGCCTACAATGAAGGGGCAACAATTGTCAGGGCAACGAAATACCTCCTCTTCGCGGAATATCCCCTCAAAGAGGTTATTGTTGTAAATGATGGCTCTGATGACGATTCCATTCCACAGCTGATCAAAGCCTTCTCGCTTCACAGAATACCTGTCGCGACAAACGATAAACTCCCCTCCATGCCGGTCAAGGCTCTTTACAGATCGCAAATATATCCCACCCTGCTGGTCATTGATAAAGAGCGTGGTGGAAAGTCGGATGCCCTTAATGTCGGGATAGGTCAGGCCACAACCCCCTATATCTGCACAATAGACGCCGACTCACTCCTTGAAAACGACGCATTGATAAAAATTGCACTTCCAGCCCTGACATCCAAGAAACAGACAGATGCTGTCGGTGGAGTTGTAAGACTGGTCAAGGGAACAAGCGGGCGAATTGGACGGATAGAATCGGTTTCCGCACCGAAGGAACGAATACACCTTATTCAAGCGCTGGAATATTTACGCGCCTTTATTTTTGGAAGGCTTGGATTTTCAGCAATGAATGCACTCCTAATAATCTCCGGGGCGTTTGGCCTGTTCCGACGGGATCTCTTAATCAAAGTTGGAGGATTCAGGATCGATCAGCTTGGTGAAGACATGGAACTTATTCTGAGGTTTCATGAAAACCTGGCAAAAAGTAAGGTCCACTATTCTATAAGATTGGTACCTGACACGGTTTGCTGGACAGTAACCCCATCAACAATCAGTGCCCTACATATTCAGAGAAGGCGCTGGCAGATGGGCCTGGCCCAGGCTCTGTGGACACATAAAGGGATGTTTTTGAACCCCAGAAACAAATTAGCCGGGCTTTTTGCTTTTCCATACTACGTTATTTTGGAACTATTTGGTCCCTTTTTTGAATTATTCGCTTATCTGGTTCTGCCATTAGTGCTAATTTTTGGAATTATTGACGTAAGAATTACCTCTTATCTCCTTCTTGCCATGATCTGGTACACAATCTCGGTATCCCTGCTAACAATATCCATTGAACAGCTGATGATTCCGCGGTTTCAAAGGGTCAGGGATCTTATGTTAATCGCGTGGGGGGCAGTGCTTGAGGTCTTTCTTTATCGCCCGCTTAACCATTTATGGCGGGTTGAAGCAATGTTCGGGATACTTTTTGCAGGTAGGAAGTCGAAAACAATGAAACAGTGGCACGTCTCCCCTCTGACTGAATATCCTTCTAAATCTCGGGATTATAGGTATAACGAGGAGCAAGAGGGGACTACCAAAATCAGGGATCAGATAAAATAATCTACGCTTACGTCATTGCGAGGAGCCAAAGGCGACGAAGCAATCTCTCAGAACGTCAAGACTAAACTTCAATACGATTTTCAGGTTCCACAGGGAGGGAGGCGCGGCCCGCTGTAGTATCTGATTGACTTTTGTCATCAAGTTTTGCCACAAGCTCTTCAGGCTCTACCAACTGACTATTTAAATAAATAAGCCTGTTATTCTTTGTCTCATCATCTTCTTCAATCGCCTGGACAAATCGCTCCGTCTCGTCAAGCCTTTTTAATATTTCCTCAAGCTTTTTCGAAGATGTCTTTTTTATTATATGGCGGCTATGAAGGCTTCGCCCCTTTGCGAGAAGTCTGGTGTCATAATCATCGAAAATGCTTTTCAGGGAATTATAAACATCGGTTTCAGGATATTTAATGTATTTCGAAACAACATGAAACCGCCTCTCCTCTTCATTGCGTAAAACAACACCACTCTCAACAAGAAGTTTTAATTTAGCAGTTACAACTGCCTCACCTATTCCTATAATTTTCGCAAGGTCTCCTGCGGAGATATCGAGATCATTGTAGAGAAGAACGGAGAAGATACGGTAGGCTTCAAATGATTCTGACAGCGCCTTCATCTGTTGATCCGTCAGGTGATATTGAAGCTGCGATTTGTATTTCCATAGAAGATTTTCTACATCCTGAGAAGGAACCTGTGTATCTTCTTCATTATAGGCAAAGAGCCTTTTTGTCTCGGGTGTTGGCATCATGGCCTTTGCGTATAGGTAAAAGTATCTTTTTAGATTTTTGATCTTCAGTGATTGTGCGATCTGCAGTGCTTTATCTGCCCTTGGAAGTTTTTTCCCCTTCTCGATCTTTACATAGTAGTCGTAGGAAATATCCAATGTTTTAGAAAGAGAATTAAAAAACTCTATTGCAGTCCCGTAACTAGCTTTTCTAGCTTCTTGTATAAATACATGAAATTCCATTGCTTTTTCTCCTAGGGGTGGGCGAATTGTACTAATAGTACAAGGAAAGTCAATAGTAATAGCCTGCGGGTAAGGAAATTTAAAAAAACTAATGAAATTAATATGTTGAGATTTTAGCCAGTAAAGCGACGGCTTACGGCTCGGGCAAGAATTCGCACCTTATCCCTTCGTGGTATTCGCTTTATATTTGCTTTAATCACCCCTTTGGTAAACCGGGTCCTTTTCGAATAGTCTATATTCACCTCTACAACAACCGGCCTTCCAGAATCAGATATCCTGAATGCATCATTTATAACCCTGGATATTTCTGTATCGTTTTTGATCTGCAGATATGCAGAATTCGTGGCTTTGGCAACCCCCTCTATCTTTATCGCACCTAACACGGTGCATGTCTTCCGATTAAATGGAATTCCCTGAAATTGGGAAATCTGGGCAAGTTCACCATCCTTAAAAACGAAATATATTAATCCCAGCTTATTTGTAGCTGCCGTTACGATCTCGAGTCCTGTCATCATAAATGCACCGTCACCCACAATACTTACTACCCTTCTGTCCCGATTAGATATCTTTGCTCCAATAGCCGCAGGAATGGCATAACCCATAGCATTGAAATCGGTCGGTGAGATCAGAAATCTGGATTTTGACATCGGAAGATGTTCCGCTGTTAAAAACGTGTGGTTTCCGCTATCAACTGTAACAATCGCATCATCATCTAAAATAGCATCTAATTCTTTAAAAAAACGACCAGGGCTTACCTGACTTTTATTTACTGTTTTAATCCATTGATTTTTGTAAGCTAACTTCTCCTTCTCTATCAGTTTACACATTTCACCACTGGTTCTAGGCTTAATGAGTTTTTCAACATATCTGGTTAGCGATTGTAAAACTTCCCGCGCATCCCCCTCTATGGTTAGCTTCGCCTTGTAATTCTTATTAAAAACATCTGGATTGATATCGACATGAATCAGATTTTTTGGGACAGGCAAAGAGTAGCTGGCTGTGGCAAACTCCGAGAATCTGGCCCCAACCGCAAGCAAACAATCACAATCCTGAAACGCTTTCTCCGCAGCCGGTACAGCCGCACCTCCAAAACCCATACCAGTATGGAGTGGATGATCCGCCGGAAATGCACTTATACCCTGCATTGTAGTAGAAACAGGCGCGCAAAGAAGCTCTGCTAACCGGATCGAATACTGCCTTGATTCTCTGGCTCCCCAACCAAGATAAATTCCAGGCCTCTTGGCATTAACTAAAATATTCGCGGCCTTTAGAATCTTGTTCTGATCTATCTTTTTTCGTCTCCCTTTTGGCACGAATCGCTCCAGCCTTTTTACCCCTCCTGAAAAGTGCTGCACCTCGGCAGGTATCTCCAAAAAAACCGGACCCGGCGTGCCAGATGTTGCTATTTCATATGCCTTATAAATTTTTGTAATTATTTTGGAATGTTTGTTCAGACGAAAGGTTTTTTTGGTAATTGATTTCAAAATTGTAGATTGCTCTATTTGGTGGAGCTGATACTCCTTTCCAATATCCCCCCTCGCACCACTTGAGATCACCAATAATGGGATCCCATCCAAAAATGCCTCAGCAATTCCACTCATTGCGTGTGTAATACCTGCACCAGGAACAACAAGAACCGT
>MGRR01000077.1:0-1136 GCA_001798265.1 Deltaproteobacteria bacterium RIFCSPHIGHO2_12_FULL_43_9 | reverse complement strand
GCCATAAATGAGGCACCAAGCTCGTGGGTTGATAAAATAGGCCGAATTGAGTCTGATTTACCCAATTCATCGTAGAGTTCTGTTATGTGGATCCCGGGAATACCGAATGTAAACCTTACGCCGATCTGTTCAAGGGCGAATCTGACTAAATATGCTCCACTTCTTTTCACTTCTTCCCCTTTATAGATCGCGCTGCAGCCTGCCCGGTTAAAATACAGCTACCGAGGAAGGTCCCCTCAAGAGCCCTCAGGCCGTGAATTCCTCCGCCTCCAAAACCCGCGGCCTCACCAACAGCGTAGAGACCATGTATAGGCTGGCCTGTATCGTTCAATACCCTCGACTCAAGATCTGTTTTAATTCCACCCAGGGATTTTCTGGTTAAAATAAATGTTCTTATCGCAATAAGAGGGAAAGCACCTTTATCCAATATCTTCTGGAATTTACTTACACGCGCCCTCTCCCCTCTGTAGCTTCTAGCCTTTTTCAATACCTGAAGCTGGAAATCCGAGTCATCCTTTTTTCTATTCTCCAGTATTTGATCGAAATTTTTGATCTCAGCCTCTAATTTCACCGGGTCTATATCTGTTTGATTTGTGATGCCGTTCATCTTTAGTGCCAGCTCTTCCACGGAATTGGCAACAACTATATCTTTGCATTCTGCAGCCAGTTTTTTTACAAGCTTAGGATTTCCCAAAAGTATATTTCTTAAAAACGTAATCAATTTTTTATCCCTGATTGCCTCATTAAACTCCGCGCCTGAAACCGCCAGTTCCTTTTTGGCTATTTTCCAGTTTAGAATCATCCATGAATATTTCTGGGACTGTTTGCAGATTTCAGAGACCAGGAATCGTGTATCTGTTCCGGTAACCAAAGGCGTAGGCTGGAATCTTTTGCCATCGAACGTTGTCCAGAGCGCCGATTTCGGCGGAACAAGGCTTAAACCATGCAAATGCCTGTCGGGTGTCGGATGATGAATTCCGGCGGCATAGTTCCACTGTTTATCCAAATGCGTCAGGAGCCCGCCAATCCTTTGAACCTCTTCGTGAAGCTTGCCATCCGCGTAGCGATGCGAACCATTTAATAAAACATCTGGCGGGGTTCCAAATTCTTTGTGCCAGTTACGCCTGACCAAATCG
>MGRR01000076.1:6275-7917 GCA_001798265.1 Deltaproteobacteria bacterium RIFCSPHIGHO2_12_FULL_43_9 | reverse complement strand
TTATTACCTTTAGGTCTCGAGATCAATGATAAGGTCGTTCGCATGGTGCAGCTGGCTCAAAAGGGCCGTGGTTTGCAGGTTGTGTATTTTAAAGAACTAGCTATAGCGCCCGCGGTTGTGCAGCACGGATCTATTGTTGATGAAAAATCCTTAGTAGAAGCTATTCGCACTCTGGTCAAAATGCGTTCTGGCAAGTTTCGTCTTGGCAGTCAGTCAGTTATTGCTTCTCTTCCTACAATACAGAGTTTTTATCATTTGCTGCAGCTCGATGCAGATGATTCCAGTGAATTGCCCGTTGTTCTTGCCCGGGAGTTGAGTTATCATATACCCTATGAAATGAACACCATGCATTTTGATTGGGATATTGTTCAGCAGGATGAAGTTACTCTCACTATTGCGGTCATTGCAGTACCACGTACAGTCGTGGATAACTATACGGCTGTACTGGAAAATGCCGGTTTGAAACTCCTGGCTTTGGAGCCGGAAGCAGTTACTGTTGCCCGTCTCCTGCCCGGCGATAGCGTCGGTCATGATGTCCATCTTGTTATTTTCACCAGTGATGATTCTGTTGTGGTTTTTGTGCTTCAGGATGGAGTAATCCGTTTTGTTCATCAACGAACTTTTGCTGAAATACAAAAACTTTCCAATGGGATCAACTCGCTTGTTGTGGAAACCGTCCGCTATGTCCATGAAAATCTTAAGTTGCCACTGATCCAGAAAATTTTTGTAGCTAAAAACATCACGGATTTGCATATTGATGAAACATTTGCCGGTGTGAAAATTGAACTGCTCAATCCCCTTCAGCGCATCCGTTCGTCATCGCCCCAGGAATTGTCGCAACTGACGAGTGACTATGTACTCCCTATTGGTTTAGCTTTACGCGAATATGCTTTCATTTAATCTCCTCCTGCCAGAGAAAAGGGTTCAGGCTGTCCAATACAAGCAGTTTATTTTGTTGTTCCGTGTCAGCTTGCAGGTGATTTTTTGGCTTCTTTTGCTGACTTTTCTTGTTTTATTCGCTCATGTTATGTTGCGGCGGGAACTTTCGCTCATGAAAGAAAGTACCGATCGTTTGGTGACTTATAACAGCCATGTGGCCAAAAGTGGACTGAGTCAGAACGTGAAACAATTTGAGGATCAGATTAAAATTTTGCAAAAAATTCGACCCCAGGATATGCGTTGGTCGCCCGCGCTCGCCGCTGTTTTTTCAATTTTACCTTCTGGTATCGCCCTTCACTCTTTGGAGGGAACAGCCGAAAATCGCACCGTAGTCATAAGCGGCACAGCAGACGACCGTTCCCAGCTGTTGGCTTGGCGAGATGCATTGCAGTCGCTTGATCTTGTGGAGTCCATCGATCTTCCCTTAGAGAATCTTTTGGAAAAGAATAATATTTCTTTTCAGCTTACTATTATTCTTGTACCGTGATGAAATTTGATTTTCTCAAAAAATACCGCCTGCTTTCATTGATCATACTTGATGTACTGATTATTATCGCCTTTGCCCAGGGAACATTGGGTTTGTATCAGAATAATAAGTTAATGAGTCAGGAGATCAGTGATGAGCGTGCACGTCAGGAATTGATACTTCATCGCGGTGTGGAAATAGCCAATGAGAACTGGAAGATTGAATTTGGAGGCGTGA
>MGRR01000076.1:5565-6237 GCA_001798265.1 Deltaproteobacteria bacterium RIFCSPHIGHO2_12_FULL_43_9 | reverse complement strand
GTTTACAATCCGAACTCGATCTGCCGGATTTTAATCCCAACGCCGAAGGATTGCAGCAGATCTCTTTGCGTATATCCGTCAACGGTTCCTATGCCGGTGTTATGAGGTACATGCGTGATATTGAGCGACTCAATTATTATATTCATATGAGTGACGTGGATTTGACCTATCAGCCTTCCCCATTACTTGCTGATGAGAACGATGCTGGAGGTGTACACTTGGTTATTAATGCACTTATTTTTTGGTATGGGTATGGATCGTAAACGTTACCTTTATTTTTTTCAAAAAAATATAAATCGGGTTGTGCTTTTGATCATGATGATTTTTCTGGTATACATGGGCTACCGTAATTGGCAGCTGTTGCGTACTTCATTTACTGTGTCGGAAGAAAATCAGTTTGTTGAACAAGTCGATGATGGTTCTTATGGGCAAATAAGTGTTTGGTTGGAGGAGCGGCTTTCCTTGCCATCTCTTGAGGTGCGGGATGATCAGGATCCTTTTACTGAATAAAACCAACGTTCCCCTTGACATTTTGTCGCGAAGCCGTTATCATCAAGAAAGCATTATTTTTACTTATTGTACTGATTTATGGCCCATACAAAGGCAGGGGGTTCCACACAGCTGGGGCGCGATTCAGCATCACAGCGTCTCGGCGTTAAGCTGTTTGCCGGT
>MGRR01000076.1:2158-5472 GCA_001798265.1 Deltaproteobacteria bacterium RIFCSPHIGHO2_12_FULL_43_9 | reverse complement strand
GTTCCAGCTCATCATCCAGCACTTGTTTTTTCTGATCTCTGTGAGTCAGGAACACAGCAGAGCCAATTACTCCGGCAACAGCCAGTATGAGAAATATTCCCATGATTTTTGTACCCCTCCTCATAAAAGTTACATTGAATTATTTTTTGCGTTTGTGGCGTATACTTGCCCGTACGAATTCACGAAATAACGGCTGCGGACGGAGGGGGCGTGACTTGAATTCCGGATGAAACTGCACACCAACAAACCAGGGATGATTAGTCAGTTCGACAATTTCTACAAGGTCATTATCCGGGCAGATACCAGTGAATCGCATACCGTGCTGTTCCAGTATTTTTCGGTATTTATTGTTGAATTCGTAGCGATGGCGGTGACGCTCTGATACTATCTTTTCCTGGTACGCTACAGCACTCAATGATTTGGGGGTTATTTTGCAGCGATAAGCCCCTAGCCGCATGCTTCCGCCGTATTTTTTCATTTCAATGTTGGAACGCTGTGTTTTGTTGATTGTGATTACATCATGCGGAGTTTTGGGGTCAACTTCCAGGGTGTTGGCGTTTTTTAGATTTGCCACATTGCGGGCGAATTCAATAGTGGCCATCTGCATGCCATAACACAAACCGAAATATGGTATACCGTGTTCCCTGACAAATTTTATAGCCCGTATTTTTCCTTCCACGCCTCTGCTGCCGAATCCACCGGGTACAAGAATTCCATCGTATTGGGCCAACTTTTTGACAGTACTGGCGTTATCTTCAAAATCCTGCGAGTCGATCCAGTGCACATCCAGTTTATGTTTGTGATACCAGGCAGCATGTTTGAGGGATTCGATCACGGAGATATAGGAATCGATAAGGGTAAATTTTCCAGTTCGGAAATATTTGCCCACAATGCCAATTTTCACGGTTTGTCGACTGTTTTTGATGGTATTGACCAATTTTTTCCAGTCTTCCATGTTTCGTTTTTTCCCCATGGGCAGCCGCAGACTCTTGAGAATTTTATCGCTTAAATGTTCTTTTTCAAAATTTAAGGGCACCTCGTAAATGGTACTGACATCGGGAGCGGACACGGCATGATCCTTTTGGATGCCACAAAATATGGCCAATCTTTCACGCCGTGGAGTATCCAGTGTTTTTTCCGACCGACAAATAATGAAATCAGCCTGAATGCCGGCGGAATTCAGACCGCGGGAGGCGTGCTGGGTGGGTTTGGTTTTCATTTCGCCCACCTTACTGGGAATGGGTAGGTAGCTCACCAGCACAAAAATTACATCTCCAGGGTTTTCCAGCTTCATCATGCGTGCGGCTTCGAGAAACAGTATATTCTGATATTCGCCAATGGTGCCGCCCACTTCTATGATTGTAATTTCCGCTTTGTTTTTTTCCGCTGCCTTCTTAATGCGGTCAATAATTTCTTCCGGGATGTGGGGGACAACTTCCACACATTTACCGCGATAGTCAAGATTGCGTTCTTTTTCGATAACGCTCAGATATACCCGACCGGTGGTCATATAATTTGTTGAGGACAGTTCAGCGTCCAGGAAACGTTCATAGTTACCGATGTCCTGATCAGTTTCATCACCGTCGTTGGTGACAAAAACTTCCCCATGTTCCGTGGGATTCATTGTTCCCGCATCAACGTTGACATATGGATCAGCCTTCACCGCAGTGACACTATATCCCCTGCCTTGAAGAATTTTACCGATCGAGGCTGAAGCCACGCCTTTACCGACGCTGGACATGACACCTCCTACAACAAATATATATTTCCTCCGGGGTTTGGGCATAGTGAGATGTTTGTTCTAATATTTAGATTTTTCTGGTTGAATTTTCAGGCGTAGATCAATGATCTGATTTTTGGTTACCCGCACTTTAATCAGTCTTTCCCCCGCAGTTTTAATCGGTTCTGTCAAAACAATCATATTTTTGTCCATATCTTTGTAGCCCATTTCCTGCAGTTTTTTACTGATCATATCTGCATCAACGCTGCCATAAAGTTTTCCTTCATCAGACATTTTGGCAGCCATATCAATGACAGTCCCTTTTAGTTTTTCCAGTTCAACCAGCAGGTTCTGTTTTTTTGCCGCCATTTTTTGCTGCACGTGGTCTGCTTGTTTTTTCATTTGTTCGATAAGTTTTGGAGTGGGAAGGGCGGCCAGTTGGTTGGGAATAAGGAAATTCCGGGCGTAACCGTATTTTACTGATTTTATCTCCCCTGTTTTGCCTAGATTTTTTACATCCTTAAGCAGAATAACTTGCATGCGATAATGAATAAATTATTCAATGATAAAGTCGGTGAGTTGCGTTGCTGCCCGCGAATCCACGGATTGATTTTCTATTTTTTCTACATGGGCATAGGTCGGTCCCTTTTTTGCCCAGGCTGTAAAACTGTTTAAGTCTTCTTCCTCGCCGCAAACCATTATTTCTACGGTCTGGTCGGTACAGTTCCTCGCCCAGCCTTTGAGGCCCAACTCTTCCGCTTTCTGCCGAGCATAGTAGCGAAAACTCACTCCCTGTACCATACCATAAACTTTCAGCAGAATACAAGACATTTTATTTTGCGGCTGTTACCCCTCCTGGTTCGTCAAAAAAGTTGAGGGCGGCATCCAATTGCGGGTCACGATCATTTTCATAATCTTCCAGGGTCATCTCTACCACAATATCCGGAGTAATGCCCAATTCATCGATAGAATTACCATTGGGCGTGAGCCATTTGGCTATGGTGAGCTTGAGTGAGGAACCATCATCGAATTGACGGTAGTCCTGAACTGACCCTTTACCAAAGGTTTGGCTTCCCATAATAGTGGCTTTTTTATGGTCCTGCAGGGCACCAGCCATGATTTCCGATGCAGAGGCTGACCCTTCATTAACCAGGATAACCGTTGGGGTATTTTTGAGCTGACCCTGTCCTTGAGCGTTGTATTTTTGCTGGTCGCCGTTTTGCAATTGTTCGATCAGTACTACTTCATCGTCGAGGAATTCCGAGGTAATGTCGATGGCTACATCGAGGAAACCACCCGGGTTGTTTCTTAAATCAACTATAATTCCATCCGGTTGTGCCACCAGTATTTCCTGTGTCGCCTTTAAAAATTCACCGGTAGTGTCGCTGTTATAATGTGATATCTCCAAATAGGCAATATCTTTACCTCCGCCAGTTGTTTTGATCTCCCAGTTGATGGTGTTGACCAATATTGTGTCACGTTCTATCTGAATATCGTGGGCCGGTTCTTCACCGCGAGCAATGGCCAAGTTCACGCTTGTGCCTTTAGGGCCGCGGATTTTTGTCACAGCTTCATCAAGCGATAGGTCAGTGGT
>MGRR01000076.1:0-2131 GCA_001798265.1 Deltaproteobacteria bacterium RIFCSPHIGHO2_12_FULL_43_9 | reverse complement strand
GTCCCCAGGCAGCAATCCCGCTTTCTCTGCTGGTGAGTCGGGTAAGGGGGCGACGATAACCAGATGGTCGTCCTTAATACCGATTTCCGCACCAATCCCTTCAAACATTCCGGAAATTTCTTCATTAAATGTTTTGGTTTCTTCCGGATCAAAAAATGCAGAATATGGATCATCCAGGCTTTTTACAAGACCGTTGATACTACCATGCAGTAATTTATGACTGTCGATCGGCTGTTTAACAAACTGACTTTGGACAGCGTTCCATACCTCCCAATAGAGAGAAAAATCGAGATCCTCCGGAACATTTTCTGCCTGAATCGTTTGCTGGGCAATTTGCAGTGGGTTGAGCCGTCCCACCTGCCAACCACCTATAAAAAAGCCACTAATGAAACTGGCGATGGAGAAAAACAGAACTATGTATACCAGGAGGTATTTTTTTACTTTTTGGTTTTTAAGTGGTGGAGATGTGTTGTCCATGTTGGATGAGGCGATGGTTATTTATTCTGTCTGCCGAATGTCGGCTCCTACTGCCCGCAGGCGTTCGACGATATTTTGGTAGCCGCGGTTGATCTGATAAATGTTGTCAATTTCGCTTTTACCCTGCGCTGTCAGTGCTGCGATCAGCAGGGCAATGCCGGCGCGTATATCTGGTGAGCTGATTTTGCCGCCAAAGAGCGGGGTTTTGCCTTGAATGACGATGCGGTGCGGGTCACACATAATGATATTGGCACCCATCTTATTGAGACTATCAGTGTAGAGCAGTCGCCCTTCATATATGGTTTCATGAACGAGACTTATACCCTGGCTCTGGGTAAGCAGTACTGTGAGCGGTGCCTGCAGGTCGGTAGCCAATCCTGGATATTCGTGAATGATCACCTCGGATAGAGCCTGCAACCGTTTTTTTGTCGGCTTAATCACAACTTCCCTCTCGTTGATGGTTAGATTTACACCCATCTTCTTCAGATGCAACCAAAATACCTCCAACATGCTTGGGTCGCAGTTGGTGATTGTGAGGGCGCTGTTGGTGGCAGCGGCCAGGATGGCAAAGGTTCCGGTTTCGATCCTGTCAGGAATGCAGGATGTTTCCCCGCCGCGCAACTTGCTCGCTCCTTCTATGGTAATGTGTGTGGTGCCAGCGCCTTTGATGCGCGCACCTCTTTTGTTTAAAAATTGGGCCAAGGCCTTTACTTCCGGTTCCATAGCTGAAAAGATGAGTTCGGTTGTGCCTTCAGCCATGCTGGCAGCCATAAGCAGGTTTTCTGTGCCAGTGACAGATATGCGGCGGAAGATGATATGCGCACCCTGTGGCCGTTTCTTTTTACAACGCAGTCGGTAGGAAGAGTCTGTTGTTTCTATATTCACGCCCATCTGTTCAAAACCATCCAGGAAAATATCAATGGGACGTTTGCCTATCACGCAGCCGCCGGGATGAGGAAATCGTGCTTCGCCGAATCTGGCCAGTAAGGGTCCAATAAACATAATGGAGGCACGCAATTTTTTGGCTAGATGTTCTGGTATAGTCGTGCTGTTCACTGTTTTTCCATGCAGTCGGAAGGTGTGATCGCTGATTTGATCTACCTTTCCACCCAGAGCTTCAAAAATTTCCAGCATCAGCTTCACATCCTCAATGAGTGGTATATTTTTGATTACGCAGGGTTGTTCGGAAAGGATGGCGCTGGGGATCAATTTTAGGGCGTGATTTTTAGCGCCGGCAACAGCGATTTTCCCGGAAAGGGTTTTTTTGCCATGGATGATAAATTTTGCCATATTTGGGCTGAATTGTTACAATGTTTTACAGAAAACTCCACTTCATTATTGTAGAGTATAATTGTTAAAGGGTCAAAATGCATATACGTCTGCGCAGGATCTACTATAGCACCGTTATTATTATATTTTTGATTTTTGCGCCGGTTATTATTCTTTATTCCATGGGCTGGCGTTATGACTTTGCCGGGCGTACGGTTGTTCATACGGGCGTGGTTACCGTTTCCACTCAACCGGAACGGGCCACTGTCAGCATCGATGGTGCCATGGCAGCCGGTAAAACACCCACTGTTATCAAAAATGTTCTGCCTGGCCGACATAAGATTGAGATCCAGCGGGACAATTATTTTTCTTGGTATAAGTGGCT
>MGRR01000075.1:5794-6045 GCA_001798265.1 Deltaproteobacteria bacterium RIFCSPHIGHO2_12_FULL_43_9 | reverse complement strand
TAAAGAGGAGATGCAGCAGCTGATCCGAAAAGAGCTGAACCCCCTGTTTAAAATAGAGGATGTCGTGATTATGGATTCACTCCCCAGAACCGCCTCAAACAAGGTGATGCGCAGGGTTCTGCGGGATACATACCAGACTTCATAATCCTTTAAATTTCACCACTTTAAGCTTCGTGCAAAAAACCCGAAAAGTCGTGTATGGCTGCAAAAACAAAGCCCAATCCGACTAACAACGGCAACCGTATCCGTAA
>MGRR01000075.1:596-5786 GCA_001798265.1 Deltaproteobacteria bacterium RIFCSPHIGHO2_12_FULL_43_9 | reverse complement strand
GTTTGTTAATTTAGAGTGTCAGAACCTCCTGCCACTTTTAAATAGCGGTGATTCTAAGATCCGGTTTCGCGTCACCTCTGCCCTGGCAAGCTGTGGTTATCCTCCGGCCATAGATGGTTTAATAGGGTTTTTGGATGATAGAGATTCAAACCTCCAGAAGGCCGCCGCGTTCGTGCTTCTAAGCCAGGAATTAACATTGAAAGATCCTGCCCTGATAGCAAAAATAGATCAGAATAGGGAAAAAATTAATAAACTCATTCACCCAGCCTTGGCCAAGTAGGTCATTTAAAGATTGCGGTATAAATAAAAAAATATGTAACTGTTCAGCTGTCATTCCAGTACCTCTGTCATTCCCACGAAAGTGGGAATCTAGCGGAGTACAGGCTCCAGCGGGAATCTACGATTAATGTCATCCCGGTGAAAACCGGGATCTGGATCCCTGCTTTCGCAGGGATGACGCGTTTGCTGAGCGGAAAGCTTTGAGTATTACCCCGCCCGCTCATCCCAGCACACACTCCTCTACAAAGTGGTCCAGGAGAACATTGAGACGTTCATGAGAGAGGTAGAATGTTCTAAATTTGGAGGACTGCCAGTACATCAAATCATTAGTTTCGCGCATACGTCACCCCCAGCGCGAAGCGCGTGTGGGTCTCCACGGGAGATTCCTTCTGTCGCTACACTCCCTAAGAATGACGTGGGAGATCCTTCTCCTTCGGCCAGGATGATGACAGTCGGGTTCCACTAAATTCCGGCAAGAACCCACTAATCTTCCAAAAACAATAACAAATTCAGGCTGTTATGCAATGTCATAAAATATCAAAGTCTAAGCTTCTTATTTATAAAGTATGGAATTGTAAATACTAAAATCATAGTTTATAATCTGTAATCATGTGGTATGAAAGAGAAATTTCCGACACGTTAAAGCGCTTAGTTACTACTTTCCCGGTAGTTGTAGTAACTGGGGCAAGGCAGGTTGGGAAAACATCGCTAATCAGAAAACTTTTTCCAGACTATAAAATTGTATCCTTAGATCTGCCATCAAATGCAGAGATGGCAGAGAAAACACCAGAGATTTTTTTAAAGAAATATCCAGCACCATTAATTATAGATGAGGTGCAGTATGCCCCCTCTTTATTCCGTTATTTAAAACATTATGTAGACCAGAAGAGAAGTGAGTATGGACAATATATTCTAACTGGTTCTCAAAAGTTTACTTTAATGAAAGAGGTTTCAGATAGCCTTGCAGGTAGGTGCGCTATTTGTGAATTAGAAACCTTAAGTGTTGTTGAGATTCAGAAAGGTTCTCATAAAGAAAACATTGAATCGCTAATTTTGAGGGGTGGCTTTCCTGAACTTAGTGGCAGACCTGAACTTCGAGTTGAAGATTTTTTTAATGGCTATCTCGCCACTTATTTAGAGCGTGATGTTCGTTCACTTCTTCAGGTTACGGAATTGAGGGATTTTGAGAGATTTTTGAGAGCATGTGCATCTCGTTCAGCACAGACGTTGAATAAAGCAGACCTTGCTAGAGATGTCGGCATAAGTCCGCCAACTGCTAATAAATGGCTCACCGTATTAAATGCGTCTAACCAGGTACTTTTGTTAGAACCATGGTTTACAAATAAGACGAAGTCTTTAGTTAAATCTCCGAAGATTTATTTGGCAGATACGGGCCTACTTTGTTTTTTGCTGAATATTAAATCTATTGATGATTTGATTAGTAGTCCAATGGTTGGAGCGGTTTGGGAAACATTTATTTTTTCTGAGATAAGAAAGAGGCAAGAAGGGAATTGGAATCTTTGGTTTTGGCGCGACAGTGATGGGCTGGAAGTTGATTTTGTTTATAACAGGGGTGGATTATTTGATTTGGCAGAAGTTAAATGGTCCGAGCATCCAGATAGAAGTGACGCGGATAATTTATATAAAGTTGCAAAACTTATGGGATTTAAGAATGTTTTATCTGCGAAAATAGTTTGCAGGACCAGCGCGCCATATCCAATGGAATTAAATGATTTTACTGTCAATGTTGAATCTATATTAGATTTGAAGGCGCCTGACCTTGGTATTAAATGAGTTTTACGTAAAAGTAAATTAATTTCTGCCTTGTTAAAATTGGGCAAAACCCATATAGACTGCGCTTATTTTACCTTATCAGCATTCTCTGTTAGTACATTGCAACAATTGATTTTTTGGGGGCTTTACGATGCTACAAGTAATTCTTCTTCTTTTAATTCAAATGACTCCAAACGCATATGCGCGCTTTGAGCTACCAGCATCCAGGAGAAATCTCTCCCACTATTCCTGCCCCAAAGAATATCAGGCAACCAATAGGGCAAAAGTAGCTTTTTTTGATGCAGATAGCACACTAAGAATATCCAAATCCAGATCAGTAACCGCGAATAAAGAGGATGATGTTTTAATACTTCCTTTTGTTGCCAGGAAAATACAGGAATTAAATGACAGGGGTTACTTGATTGCAATTGTCTCAAACCAGGGTGGTGTAAAGACAAACAAGGAGAAATTCCAAATTGCGCAAGGGGCCATACTCCATACCATTCAGCAGCTAGCGAGGCTAGGAGCAAGAGTCGATTATTTTGATTTTGCAGAGTTTTTAGATGACCACGATATTAACGATGGATTCAGAAAACCCGCCATTAGAATGGCAACCACTCTAGGGGAAAATTTAAAGACGGCTTGTAAAAATGATGATCTAAGAATTGATAAAGGGCTCTCTTTTATGGTTGGTGATAGCGCGACAAAGCCGGATGACGTTAGTGATTCCGACAGGACATTCGCGGAAAATTTCAAAATCACTTTTTTTGAGCCAAAAGATTTTTTCGGTTGGGCTAATTTTGGTATCACCGATATTAATCATGATAAAGGTGAAAAAAATAAAGACAAAAAGCTACCTTTGTTGATCGAAAGAATCGAAAGAGAGATAGGGAGACTAGAGGAGACAAATGAAAACCCGGAGAGACACCATGAATTAGTCACGGAATCGACTAATTTAAAACGTATAAATCAATTTTCCCAAATTTTACGCCTAGTCCATTTTAATATAAAGGAGTTAACGACAGCCAAGCTGAATGATGAATCAAATCGACAGGTTGAGTCGGCTACAAATACCATCTCCTCGCTTAACCCAGACTTTATATCTTTTAATGAAATTCAATACGATCTTCCATTTGTCCCGACGGTTGAACAGCCAGATAGCAAGGGGAAAAATTTAGAAAGATTGATTGAAAAAATAATACTAAATAGAAATATTGAGTTTCCATCATGGGGATATACTTTTGAGGAGGCAAACACGGGACGTAATGCCAGAAAAAGGGATGGAATTAATTATTTTGAAGACCCAAATGATCCTGAAGCCAGGAATTTTGCTGACCAGGTAAACTTCGGGGTTTTCCCTGGCCAATACTCCACTGGATTTGCATCGAAATTTCCAATTGCAGAAAGGAGGGTATACTCTGATATCCCGTGGAAAACATGGAATCCGAGCATAGATCTAGAGAAATTTACACTCAACGGCAAGAAACAACTACCAACCACCACTGAACTGTTTGATAAAAACTTCAATCACTCAATCGTCATTGTAAACGACAAAAAGGTTCACTTTATTACATTCCATACAGTTCCCGCCTATGGATTCGGTAGCCCTACTACGCCAAATTTCGAAAGAAACCGTGATCAATTAGAATTTTTAAAATGGTATTTAACCGGGGAGTGTGTAAAACAGTACGGATGTAATGCGACTGGAATAGAGCCTATTCCATACGGTGAGCCATTCATCGCTGTGGGTGATTTTAACGTAGATATTAATTCTGACAACCTGGGAGCCGAAGTTCTTAAAAGTCTTTTTATTCACCCGGACATACAACGGTGGTTTCCTGATAACTGGGATCCGGCGTTCAGGAATAAAACCGTTACGTTTCTTTCTGACGGTGTTGACCTGGGTGAGACAACCCTCCAGCAACAGCTCGATTATATTTTGATTTCAAAACATTTTAAAATTTTAAACGGAGAAGTTTTTGTACCAAAAAGTGAATTCAAGGAATATGGCTGTTTTAACAATATCGATGAAGCGATTAATCTCTCAAAAGAGGTTAAGGAAAGATTATCAACGCAACATGAGCGGTACAAAGTCGAAGTAACCAGCAGATGGATAAAAATGTTTGCTGGAAACTCAAAACTTTTCTGCGTGATTTCAACTACAAACGCTTTTTCAGAATTTAGAAATGGTAGCGATCATCTGCCAATTTATGTTGACTTTGAACTAGACAATACTTTTTAAGCTAGTAGACCGTCTCAAAAGTTTTGTCATTCCGGAGTTTTGTCATTCCGGCGAAAGCCGGAATCTATCACTCATCATGCCCAGGTCGCAAAGCGACCGTGGGCATCTCGCGTGGAGACCCCCACGCGCTTCGCGTTGGGGGTGACGTCTAATCAAAACTCATGAAACACTCTACTAGAAACATTGCCATGCCTTGGCTACATTTTAAGCGTTGCTTGGTTCGCTTGGGCTGTGTTAAGTCTCTAGAACCGTGGGCGATTAACTCAGTGGTAGAGTGCCACTTTCACACGGTGGAAGCCACAAGTTCGAATCTTGTATCGCCCACCAGTTAACTATTCGTCATCCCGAGCGTCCCCGTCATTGCGAGTGCTTCTCCGTCATTGCGAGGAGGGGCGAAGCCCCGACGAAGCAATCTCTCCGAAGTGATTGCTTCGTCGCCTTCGGCTCCTCGCAATGACGGAAGGGATCCCCGTTTTCACGGGGATGACAGTAGAAGTGGGGATGACCCAAGTTAGAATTTTCCTTTTAGATAAATAAGATATTTCAGCAGCTCCTTGCCATCTTCGATGTCACTGAGTTTTGCAATAAGTGGATCTATATTCTCTTTTGCAGCCTCTGAGGGTTGAAATCCGTCAGAAGCGAGTAGTTCAGTTTTCCACGCGATGTCCTCCATATTTGTCCCGCTCTTTTGCGCTCCCATGTCGAGGATAAACTCTTTTGCCCTCTCAAACAGCTCTATGCGAAGCCGGATAGAATCATCGACACCATCGTTGGCCTGAATTAATTCATTTACGTTGTACGCGAAATCGAATAGTTCAGTATATTCTCTCTCTTCCGTTAAAATGGATACTATTTCCGTATAAACATTTGCGAACTCAAGGCTCTCTGGTTTTTCA
>MGRR01000075.1:0-553 GCA_001798265.1 Deltaproteobacteria bacterium RIFCSPHIGHO2_12_FULL_43_9 | reverse complement strand
ATACCCCTGTCGGATCCGCCCTGGAAAAGAATTCAACCACCTTCATGTTTATGGCTGGGTCATTCATGTCCGAGGCCTTGAACCGATGTTCGGGGTTGGTTTTGTCATACGGATTGGGCATTAATTGCCTGTATGGTTCAAGTTTCGTCCACTCCCTGTCGCGTGGTATTGGAATCATGCCATCTGTTATCAACCGCAAAGACTCCCTCTCTTTTACCAGTGCCTCTGCCGCGTCAATAGACTTTTTAAGCCACCATGCCTGAAGTGTTCTGCTCGTTGCCGCGCCGATGTTTTCTCTTTCCGCCCTTGCATATCCATTCAGATAAAATGCCAGTTCTTCGGTTGTCTTTGCCGCGATAGATTTTTTATTTATCTTTCCTTTATTATAGAGATCCAAAACCGACCAGTCCCTCTCTGATATCTGCCGAACCTCTTTTGCCGCTTCACTATATTCCCTTTCGTTATAGTTACCCGATATGGGGTCGGTGATTAACGCCCTGATCCAGCTCGATTGTATGTCTGAGTGAAGGTCGAGATCCCCGGCAAGATTATT
>MGRR01000074.1:1476-10729 GCA_001798265.1 Deltaproteobacteria bacterium RIFCSPHIGHO2_12_FULL_43_9 | reverse complement strand
GTGGGAATCTGGCAAACGATTAAAACGCTGATTCAGTTACCGTTCGCGTTTTTAAAGAGCTGTTTTCTGGTAAAGCGATTTAAGCCTGACGCGGTAATTGGACTTGGCGGCTACTCCTCCGGACCTGTGATTTTAGCCGCAAAAATTTTTAAATATAAAACAGGAATTTTGGAAAACAATTCTATCGCCGGTTTTACAAATCGCATCCTGGGTAAAATTGTAAATCACATCTTTATTGCGTTTGAAGAGGCAAAGAAATATTTCCCCCCAGGGAAGGTTGTAGTGACCGGAAATCCAGTGCGTAGCTCCTTCTTCCCCTCACCACTACCCACCCCATCCCAATTTACCATGGGAATTTTAGGTGGAAGCCAAGGGGCAAGAAGATTAAATCAACTGGTAGTAGAGGCGCTTCCACAAATCCCACACGATATTCATATTATTCACCAAACAGGAAAACTCGATTTCGGGTGGGTCAGCAAAAGCTACACGCAATTAGGGAAAGAGGCTGAGGTATCACCCTTCATCACGGATATGCCAAACTTCTACAAAAGATGCTCATTAATAATAAGCAGGGCGGGCGCGACCACAATCTCAGAATTAGCGGCTTCCCACAGACCGGCAATCTTCGTTCCGTTTCCATTCGCTGCCGATAATCACCAGTTTACTAACGCGAAAGAGATAGAAAAAATTGGTGGAGCAAAGTTAATAATTCAATCTGATTTGACAGCACAAAAGCTGATTTCTATTATTAATCATTATCGTTCAAATTTTCATGAGCTTGAATCTATGGCGCAAAATATAAGCACCTGGCATAAACATGACGCCTCAACAAAAATCTTAAAGTTGTTCCTATGACCTCCCCACTTCCTAAGAATATACACTTCGTTGGTATCGGTGGCATCGGGATGAGCGGGATCGCGGAGTTACTCATCAACCTCGGATACAATATTAGTGGCTCCGATGTTTCATCTTCAGATATAACAAAAAGGCTGGAGGGATTGGGGGCAAAAATATTTCTTGGTCATCATTCAACCAACATAAATGACGCGAAGCTCGTGGTCACATCATCTGCCATTAAACAGGACAACCCGGAGGTCTTAGAAGCAAAAAAGCGCAGGATACAGGTAATTCCAAGGGCCGAGATGCTCTCTGAGCTGATGCGTGTAAAAGAGGGTATTGCCATTGCCGGAATGCATGGAAAAACAACAACAACATCGCTCGTAGGCACTATTCTGGCATACGCGGGGTTGGACCCGACGATAGTAGTTGGCGGAAAACTAAACGCTCTGGGATCTAATGCAAAACTTGGTGGGGGAAAATATCTCGTTGCAGAAGCGGATGAAAGCGACCGCTCTTTTCTCCTTCTCTCACCCAAGATGGCTGTTGTCACAAATATCGACATGGAACATCTGGATCATTATAAAGATTTAGCCGAAATCAAAGAGGCCTTTTTAAAATTCCTCTCCCGGTTGCCCAAAAATGGAACTGCTGTTCTGTGCATAGATAATCAGGATGTCAGGTCTCTTATTCCAAAAATTGATTCGAGTGTAATAACCTACGGAATTTCTCCGGAAGCGGAATACAGGGCCTCTGATATTAAATATAATGGTGTAATAACCTCTTATAAATGCTACAGAAAAAAAGATCTCCTTGGTTCAATCACCCTACCAATGCCTGGAGTACATAACGTTACAAACTCATTAGCGGCTATCGCGGTGGCAATAGCGCTTGGGATTCCATTCCAAAAAATCAAGGATGGTTTAAAAGAATTCCGAGGGGTTCAGAGAAGATTTACTATCAAGGGAGAGTTTAAGGATGTGGTTGTAATAGATGACTATGGTCATCATCCCACGGAGATCCGGGCAATTATTCAGGCTACAAAAACCGCTTATCCATCACAGAGGATTGTACTGGCCTTTCAACCACACAGATATTCAAGAACAAAAAGTCTATTTTCAGAGTTTACCAAATGCTTCGATGGTGTAGACATCCTTTTGCTCTCCGAAATCTACCCGGCATCGGAGGACCCCATTCCTGGAATAACCGGAAAGGCCCTCATAGAGGCTATTGGTAAGCGCGGACATAAGTGCGCTCTATATTGCGCAAACCGGGTTGATATCCCAAAGACCCTCTGGCCACTCCTCAAGAAAAATGACATTGTTATAACTATGGGCGCCGGAGATATCTCAAAAACCGGTCCCGAGATTTTAAATCTATTAGAGGAAAAAGGACTCCCTTGTTTAAATAATTAATGCTCATGGGAGTGGCTTTATTTTTTCTATTACGAGTAAGGACTGCTATTGCGTAAAGTACTCTGGGTCCAGAGACTTAAAATATATGTTAAATGTCTCCGCCTGGTAAGGCCGCCATGATGATTCAAGATGATTATCAGCAGGCACATTTCTAAATACCAAATAGGCGACGCCTTTATAAACTGCATACTCAAATTGCACATTTCTTCCTCCGATGACTGTCCCATAATACAAAGCGGGTGTGTCAATTCCCATGTAGAGACCATTTGTTGTCCATGGATCACGATCGGTTGTAACAATGGTACTCCTTCCGCAGATTGGTGGAGTGTCCCCTCTGTCGGCACGGCCAATATTAAATAGTGTAAATGTTGGGGGAGCCGGATTATTCATTGCAAGTGTCATCCCTGCGATTGTTCCACCAGTTGAATCTTTTTGTTTTGCGTCAAAGGAGAAATATTCCCTTGATTCAGCGGGATTCGAGACCATTGAAAAACCCTCTATGGTCATATCGCTTATATTATTCCTTGAATCAACTACCCTCATTAGTTCTTCCCCAGGTAAACCTCTTGCTTCTATTGCGTACACATCACAGGGGGATGTCGTAGGTGGTGTGGTTGTTGTAGTTGATGCGGTCGCACTATTCGCGCCACTACCGTTATCTTTTGAACACGATGTAATAAAAAGGGCAACGACAACCATGTAAGAAAGCGTAATGAAATTTGAACATTTGTTCATACTCACCTCCAAAAATACTTAGTCTCTTTATCAGGAATAAAGAACTGCAAAACGCGTTCCAAATTTAGCAAAAAAAATGCCTCGTTTTCAGATAGTTGTAGTGTTGAAAAGACTGCGCATGTAGATGAATTGGTCGTGGCTAAAGGCAGCAAGGCATAGAATTACTAATTAGAACAGTCAGTTAGTAGTTATTTGCTATTAGAATCCGGGATACAAGACACGTCGTAAACTTGATGGCTAAATTATTGCACACAAAACCTTTGATCATGTTTTACTGCAAAGATGGAGGAAGTTATCTTAACGATTTTTAAATTCTATTAAAGTGGCTTTCCGCAGTACAATGGGGGTCGGAAGGAGCGTGGTGCTTATGTTCTTAGGAGTTGGGCCTCGTTTAGGCTGCGATCGAAAGATCAGTAAGTTTAGGCGTTTCCACTTGGTGTTGGGTTTTGTGTTTTTTCTTACATTGCTCCCAGAAATTTGCAGCGCCTACTGTGGTTTGTTTATTCCTGGTACACGCGATGCGATAACCGGTTTAGCTACTACAGCAAGTAATGGAACATTCTTTAATGGCTATGAGGCGTACCCCTACCCCAATGAAATGTTCATCGGTCGCCTTGATAGTAGTTTACAACTTGCTTATCCACTACAAAAAATAAGCCGGACAATTTTCCCGCCTGGCCCAGTTTATCCATCTGGTTCAGTTATTTCAATAAGCAGTTCACCAACGGTTGCGAGGAACCTTGTTACTGGATACGTTAATTGGCGAGAGAGTGCTTACTACGCAATAATAAATGCAAATGGAACATTAGCTAAATCAATGGCCTTAGACTACTCTCCTGCCCCTAGTGCTTTTAATGAAAGAATCACCGCATCTCATTTTGACAGCATTACACGAGAAATTACAATTGCGGGAGAGATAAAAGATTTAGCTGGGGGACATGTAGGATTCTTTGTTGGGAAGCTTGCCAATTCCAGGTATCCAAGAATTTCTCCTTTGCTAAATATTATGAAAATAGACATGCCTCCAGAATTAACTACTTCGGGAGCTCCACATGCGTATCACGTAACTTCTGTTTCAAAGGACTCTAGTGGATATCTGTTGGCAATCTCTCTCTCCTACCAATATTCTCCCCGTTTTTGTGGTCATCCGGGTGTAATGAAGTCGTATGTTATTGCACTTGATAATAATTTAAATTTTATAAATGCTTTTATGATTGGCGATAGAAGAGCGGGAGCATATTGTAGCCAAAATGTGATTTCGAAGCTTATATCGGACAAGGATGTTACCTATGTACAGTTTGATTTTAAGACTGATGGCGTAACTATCGCTGAAAGTGCTATTCTGAGAGTTCGACGATCACCTGGTAGGAGAGCAGGAGGAGGGAAAATAGCACCTGTTGACATCACCTATTTATATGACCCTGTAACCGGCCAAAATATTAAGGATATAACAGCTCTCGCTAAAGATGATTCCTGGAATATATTTGTTGGTCACATCGATCGTGTAATTAGTGTCTCTTATCCTTCACCTTCGCTACCACCTTCTATTACTAATCAACGCAGTTACACCGATGCAATGTCGCTGGGTGCTTTTACAGATATGGAGATCAGTGAAATTGGATTCAACAACCTGAGCAATGAGTTAATTTTAGGAATTAAAAATGGAAGTTATTTAGCAATGAATCTGAAGTCCATTATAATCGGAGGGACTGATGCTAATAGTCTTATCTCTAGGTGTATGAACTCAACCCCGACTAATTTGACAATTCACACGGACTCTGCTGGTGCGCCTTCTTCGAATATTGAATTTACAAATATTAATTTTTCACTTACTCCAACCGACCTTTATGGTGAACTATACCAAGTTACAGCCACACCTTCGTCAATTTCTCGTGTTCCATTTTAAAAGCCTTGCATAATGCAACCATTTTTTAGCAAGTATTTGTTAAACATATCGATTATGAAGTTTGGCTTATTGGACGAAATACTCCGTGAAAAAATCGTAGTGCAACAAAACCCTCTTCCTTCGGTTTGAACTCTCTTGCTTCACGTCCATCCGACACTTCTTCCCTAGCCGTATACCAGATTTGAGTGTCCGTTCGAAATGGGGGCCTATTCAGTATGATGTAGTATTCGTTGGTGGCTTTTATTCTTATACAATTATTCTTCAGAAACATGATGTGGCGGATAAAGATATAGGCTGTGATTTGAACCAAGCGCTTTCAATAATAGCAAAAGTGGGTATTAAAGAATTTAATGCAGCGGTCATTCCAGTGAGTACCCATTCCGGTGAAGGCCGGAATCTATAAGATATACCCCAACATCTATGTATCATATTAAATGATACGTTGTATCTTATCAGCATTTTCTTAATAACAAAAAGGACTGTAATATCACGCTGTTGCTAGCGGTGTAATGATTAAATTAAAATGCTGGTGAATCATAGAGTGGCGCTTGCGATAAAAACATTAGTTCTGGTTGATATCCCAAAGACCCTCTGGCCACTCCTCAAGAAAAATGACATTGTTATAACTATGGGCGCCGGAGATATCTCAAAGACCGGTCCCGAGATTTTAAATCTATTAGAGGAAAAAGGGCTCCCTTCTTGATTAATGGTATCGATAAATCACTTTTTGCTGGCTTCAGTGGCGAGGTGGCGCTAAACGAACCTCTGTCAAAACACACAAGCTGGAGGGTTGGTGGCCCAGCTTCCGCAATGGTTTTTCCAAAGGAGATCGGGAGTCTTGCCGATCTGATAAAGAGACTCAGAAGCGCGAACATTCCGTACGCCGTGATAGGAAATGGATCTAATGTTCTTGCCCCTGACGAAGGATATAAGGGGGTGGTAATCAATCTAAAACACTGTTTCGAACAAATAGAAGAATTTGGGAAGCATTCTGACTCGGTTCTATTAAAGGTGGGAGCAGGGGCTTCAAAATATAAACTACTTCAATACGCCATGCATCATGGATTGATCGACCTCATCTTTCTCGCCGGGATCCCGGGAACAATAGGTGGTGGACTAGCGATGAATGCCGGGACAAGTGAGGGGGCTTTTGATGCGGTCACTGAATCTGTCTCCCTGATTGACAGGGAGGGAAACCTGATTCTTCTTGAGAAAAATTCTATAAAATTCGGATATAGAACCGGAATCCGGCATGGGGTGATTGTTGAATGCGTACTCAGATCCAGAATTGGTCCTTCTGAGGAGATGAAAGAGAGGGTCAATACCTTTATGACCAAACGGAAAGAGACGCAGCCCTTAACCTTTCCGAGTTGCGGTTCTACATTCAAAAACCCCAAGGGGGATTATGCCGGAAGGCTGATAGAGGCAGCAGGCTTAAAGGGCTTTAAAATAGGAGATGCACAGGTAAGCGTATTACATGCAAATTTCATTGTTAACCTGGGTAGCGCATCGTCAAAGGATATAAATTCACTGATAGCCCATGTAAAGAAGATGGTCCATCAAAAATTCGGTGTGGAATTAAGTGAAGAGATCCTGCGTTTAGAGGAGATATAATGCGTGTTGCCGTATTAATGGGGGGTCCATCCCCGGAATATAAGGTATCTCTCGATTCTGGCGTGCAGGTCTGTAAAAATATCGACCTTAAAAAATACTCTGTTAAACCTGTGATAATCTCGAAGGATGGGAGATGGCAGATTCCGAAGGGGTACTATTCCCGGCAAATCAAGGATGGAAGCGCCGAAGAGCTTATAAAAAAACTAGATCCTGAAACACCCGCCCTACCATTGGGAAGCGCGCTCTCAAGACTGATCGAAGAAGAGGTGGACGTTGTCTTTATAATAATTCATGGCCCCTATGGCGAAGATGGAACCCTGCAGGGGTGCCTTGAGATAGCTAAAATAAACTATACCGGATCGGGCGTTTTAGGTAGTGCCCTTGCAATCGACAAACCAAAAGCTCTGGAGATTTTTTCCTTTCACAAGATACCTGTGCCAAAATTCATACACCTGTCTAATAAAGAATTTAGCAGGACAAAAGAAACCCTGGATTCAAAAATAAAAACCTCTCTCGGATTTCCTGTCGTCGTAAAACCGACAAGCCAGGGCTCAACGGTCGGGATTTCTATTGTGGAAAAAGAGACAGAGCTAAATGAAGCCATTAAACTCGCATTCTCATACGGTGATGAAATAATTTTTGAGGAATTTATTAAGGGGGTTGAGTTAACCTGCGGTGTTTTGGAATCAGTAAAGGAAGGCATTATACCACTGCCTGTAACCGAGATTATCCCAAAGGTCTCAACATTTTTTACCTATGAAGCAAAATACAAAAAAGGGGGATCAGAGGAGATAACCCCCGCGCGCATTGACCAAAAAAGCACAAAGATGGTGCAGGAATTTGCCGTCAAAGCGCATCAAATTCTACGATGTGAGGGATTCTCAAGGACAGATTTCATTTTAAAAAACGGGATACCTTACGCTCTGGAGACGAACACACTCCCCGGCATGACAGAGACCTCCCTTTTGCCACAAGGGGCCAAGGCCGCCGGTATAAGCTTTTCGCAGTTGCTGGATAGAATTATAACGCACGCAATTGAGCGCAAAGAGAAAAAGCGCGATGGAATATGAACGCCTCAGATCGCTTCAAAAAATACACAGAAAAAGGCTTATAAAAAGTCACATTAATAGATCGGCAATAATTATACTCAGCCGGACCACCCTTTATGTCGTCTCGCTATTTCTGATTATTTTAGCGCTCCAGGAGGGGGTAAAATTAACCCTTAACTATCTCCGGACAACATCATTTTTCTCCCTTCAACAGATCGAGGTCTATGGGGTTAATCGTCTTACGGAAGCAAGCGTTATGGAATTGGCCAGTGTTGATAAAAACATAAATATTTTAACAATAAACCTGAACAATGTAGATCGGCGGATAAAAAAGAATCCATGGGTGAAGAGTTTGCGTTTGCGAAGGATTCTTCCAGGCACTTTAAGAATTACAATTCAGGAAAAACAGGCGTACGCGGTAGTACTTTATGACGCGCCATACTTTATAACAAGGGATGGGGAGATCATTAAAGCCCTCTCTGCTGGTGAGGAGACAGATCTGCCTATTATTTCAGGGCTTGCGTCAAAAGAAGAGCCTTATATTCGCAATGCTTTATCGATTCTTAACAGCCCTGAGGGGCAAAAAGTAATACCGACATCACAGATAGGGGAACTTCATTTTGAGGATAACCGCCTGACTTTTTACACCATTTCTCCGGCCATAAAAATTCTTGGTGATACCCGCTCGATAAAAGATCAACTTTATCGTCTCAAACTTGTTTTGGGCGATCTTCAAAATCGTCAACTCAATGCGCGTCAAATTGACCTAAACTATAGCAAAAAAGTAGTTGTCAAGCTCAAAAATTCCCAGTAACCTTTTCTAGAAGGGGTTTTAGCTATTCTACAGGTAGTCTTTTTTAAGGAAAAGACCCTCCCATGGCTAAACAAAACAATTTGGTGGTTGGCTTAGATATAGGAACCACAAAGATTTGTGCCATTGTAGGAGAGATAGCTGAAGATGGCATAAACATAATTGGAGTTGGCACCCACCCCTCATCCGGCCTCCGAAAGGGGGTCGTAATAAACATAGAATCCACCGTAGAATCAATAAAAAAGGCCATTGAAGAGGCAGAGCTGATGTCAGGTGTGGAAATCAACACCGTTTACACAGGCATTGCTGGTGGCCACATTAAGGGCTTTAATTCTCATGGAGTAGTCGCCCTAAAAGACCGCGAGGTCCAAAAATCCGATATACAAAGAGTAATCGATGCGGCAAAAGCAGTGGCAATCCCACTGGACAGGGAGGTTATCCACATAATCCCACAGGAATACATCATTGATGACCAGGATGGCATCAAGGAACCCCTCGGAATGTCGGGGGTAAGGCTTGAAGCAAAGGTACATATAGTCACAGGAGCAATATCGTCTGCACAAAATATAATCAAATGCTGTAATTCGGCCGGACTGAATGTTGGCGACATAGTCCTCCAACAACTTGCCTCATCTGCCGCGGTCTTAACAAAGGATGAGAAGGAGCTTGGGGTTGCCATTGTAGACATTGGTGGTGGCACAACGGACATAGCGCTCTTCTCAGGTGGCGCCCTTGTCCATACAGCCGTCCTCTCCTTGGGCGGAAATCACATCACCAACGACATAGCCGTGGGACTTCGAACCCCAAACAACGAAGCTGAGAAAATTAAATGTAAATATGGCTGTGCCATGTCTAGCATGGTCAGCAAGGATGAAACGATTGAGGT
>MGRR01000074.1:0-1466 GCA_001798265.1 Deltaproteobacteria bacterium RIFCSPHIGHO2_12_FULL_43_9 | reverse complement strand
GGTGGAAGAAACCCTAGAATAATCTCAAGACATGTTCTGACAGATATCATTGAACCGAGGGTAGAAGAGCTCTTTGCCCTCGTACACAGAGAAATAACCAAGAGTGGCTATGAAGATCTTCTCGCCTCTGGGGTAGTCATCACCGGCGGCCAGTCGATTATGGAGGGAATGACAGAGATGGCGGAGTTCATTTTCGACCTCCCCGTAAAACGAGGCCTCCCAATTGAACTGGGTGGACTCAAGGATGTGGTTTATTCTCCGATGTTTTCAACCGGTGTCGGGCTCGTAATGTATGGCAATCGTTCTAAACAGACAAACAAATTCAAGATTAGAGAACAAAACATCTACAACAAGGTTAAAACCAGGATGAAAGAGTGGATGGGTGAGCTCTTTTAATCCAATAAAAACATTGGGGGCTTCTCATGTTTGAATTAGACGAAAAGACAACAGAACATGGTGGAGCGGTTATTAAAGTGGTCGGCATAGGTGGGGGTGGAAGCAACGCCATTGACACAATGATCAGAGGAAAACTCACGGGTGTTGAGTTCATCGGCGCAAATACCGACCTTCAGGCCCTAAGAGCCTCACTTGCTCCGAATAAACTTCAATTAGGCGCAGAACTCACAAAAGGCCTGGGCGCTGGAGCAAACCCCGAGATAGGAAGAGAAGCCGCCCTGGAAGACTCAACAAAGATCGCGCAAGCCCTCTCCGGCGCTGACATGGTTTTCGTAACCGCAGGAATGGGTGGAGGAACCGGAACCGGAGGAGCGCCAGTAATCGCAAACATCGCCAGAGAACTGGGCGCGCTCACTGTAGGTGTAATTACAAAACCATTCCTATTCGAAGGGAAGAAGCGAAAAAAACAGGCCGAGATGGGAATCATTGACCTCAAAGACAATGTTGACACACTAATTATCATCCCGAATCAGCGCCTATTGGCCATCGCGACTGAATCCACCTCTCTTCTAGATACATTTAAGAGGGCAGACGACGTTCTCCTGCAGGCAGTACAGGGAATCTCAAACCTCATAAACATCAGAGGCCTGATCAATCTGGACTTTGCAGATGTCAGAACGGTTATGGCCAATAAAGGCATGGCACTGATGGGGGTTGGTATTGCATCTGGAGAAAACAGGGCAATTGAAGCCGCGAACAACGCAATCTCCTCACCCCTTCTTGAAGATGTCTCCATAGAAGGAGCAACCGGAATAATCATCAACATAACCGGTGGACCAAACCTCACACTTCACGAAGTAAACGAAGCATCAACATTAATTCAGGAAGCCGCACACGAAGATGCTGAAATTATTTTCGGCGCCGTCATCGACGATAATCTTACGGATGAAATCAGGATTACAGTCATCGCCACCGGCTTGGGCAAAACAGAAGAGGTTGCAAGAACAATTCCAAAAGAGAAAATGGTTGAAGTTAAACCCATTGAAAAACCCGCCACCGGCAAACAGGAA
>MGRR01000073.1:2697-13507 GCA_001798265.1 Deltaproteobacteria bacterium RIFCSPHIGHO2_12_FULL_43_9 | reverse complement strand
ACAACCCGGGGCGGGGAACAATATTCTGCCTGAGGGTAAAATACCATTAATAGTTATCGATCATCATCCGGTTAGAAGGAACTCCAAGAAGGCTACCTTTATTGATATAAGACCGGAGGCTGGTACCACCGTTGGAATCATGACTGAGTATCTACGGGCCGCGAAGGTTCCGATCCCGGCCAATCTTAGTACGGCTTTGGCTTATGGCATCATCTCTGAAACACAGGATCTTGGAAGGCAGGCTACGGAAGAGGATGTCGATTCCTTTGTATATCTCTTTCCAAGGGTAAATCAGAAGCTTTTGGCTAAAATCCGCTGGGCAAAGGTTCCAAAAGAATTTTACGACATAATAAGCAGGGCAGTTGATAGCGCTCTAATTTTCAGAAACATAATCTCTGTAAAGCTTGGTCAGGTGCAAAATCCGGACATGATTCCCCTGATTGCTGATTTTTTACTTCGTCTAGAAAGAGTCAGCTGGTCTGTGGTTACAGGGCTGTGTAGAAATCGCCTCTTCATCTCAATCAGATCAAGTAATATCCACGCAAGGGCAGGAAGACTGATACGCAAGGCATTGGCTGGCCGGGGATCAGCCGGGGGCCATACCATGAGCTCAGGGGGGCAGATAGATTTAAGAAGGGTAGCACAGGATGAAAGGCTTCAGGCTGAGGATAAAACCATGATCTCTCTTTTAGACGCAATGAGGGTTAAGGACCGGTCTAAAATGTATCCGTTGCTGGGAGTCCCCGCAAAAGGGAGTAACAAAGGAAATAACAATGGATATAATATTGGCAGTAATGAAAACGGTCGCGGAAGATAATTTGATATGAAGGAGAAGATTGAGCTTTTAATTGGTACCTATAATGATGGAAAGCTCAATGAAATAAAATCGTTTCTGACGTCATCCCCAGCTCGCGCAGCGAGTGTAGGGGATCTCCCAATTAAAATTATTTCACTGGTCGAATTAAATAAAAAAATTGAAATCGAAGAAACGGGAACAACATTTCTTGAGAATGCGCTTATCAAGGCCACAAAAATTTCTAAAGAGACCGGGTTAATAACCCTTGCCGATGATTCCGGCCTGATTGTTCCGGCCTTAAATGGCGAGCCAGGTATTTTTTCATCGCGATATGCCGGAGATGATGCAACAGACCAGGAAAATATTAAAAAGTTGGTGTCAAAAATTAAAGGATTAAAGAGGGAAGAGAGGAAGGCCTACTTTCAGGCCGATGTTGTCGTTGTTAAACCCACCGGAGAGCATATCCATGCCGAGGGTAGGGTAAGTGGAGAGATAGTTACAACACCTAAGGGGGATAAGGGATTTGGATATGATCCGGTTTTTTATCTGCCAACAATGCGTTGTACCATGGCGGAACTGGAAATTGACAAAAAAACAGAGATCAGCCATAGGGGAGCTGCCCTGATAAAACTTGCTCCAAAGCTCAAAAAATTTTTGGGAATCAGATAAAAACTAAAATTACTGTTATTGATACAATCGCAAGAAATAATAGGATTGCGTGCGCATGGGTGAATGAACCTGATTCACCTGACTGGATTGATCCTGACATAAATAGCCTAGCCTCATTATTCTCCCCCAACATAACTTTGAGGTGCAATCCCCATGCCACAGGAATATAAAAAACAGCAACAATATCAGCTGGTTGGACGGTATAAAAATTCCAAAAAACCTCTCTTCTGCAAATGATCTTGTCAGAAAAATTTGAGTAGATTCGGATTCAGGTGCGATTTCAAACTGTTACGCCAAATTAAAATTAATATACAGTGAATTTCCTTGACCTAAGAGTGTCTAAATTATTAGGCTAGGGAAGTATTTCATAAATTTTGGCGGGTCATCCCGGCTTTCGCCGGAATGACAAAAGGGGATCTCAGCTAAAGTGCACTATTCTCCATTATTATGGATCGGGTTCAATCTCTTTGTTCTGGTTTTACTGGCACTCGATCTGGGTGTTTTTCATAAGAAACCACATGCTATCGAATTTAAGGAGGCGATGGCGTGGAGTATAATCTGGGTTCTGGTTGCGTTACTCTTTAATTTAGGTGTTTTGGTATTTGTTGATTCAAAAGCCGCGCTCGATTTCTTTACAGGGTACTTAATTGAGAGATCACTGAGCATAGACAATATCTTCGTTTTCCTTGTCATATTCAATTATTTTAAGGTGCAGCCGCAGTATCAGCACAAGGTTTTATTCTGGGGGATTATCGGCGCCCTCGTTATGCGGGGTCTCTTCATTTGGGGAGGTATCGCGCTTATAGAGAGATTCCACTGGACGATTTATTTATTTGGCGCCGTCTTGATTTATTCTGGGCTCCAGATGGCTCTTCAGAAGGAGAAAGAGTTAGATCCCGAAAAAAACCTAATACTCCGGATTATAAAAAAGATTTTACCATTTACCAATAAATATGATGGCGGGAAATTTCTTACCCACGATGGAAGGAGGGTGGGAACATTACTCCTTATGGTGCTCTGCCTTATCGAGGTTACAGATGTCATCTTTGCCCTTGATTCAATTCCAGCAATACTTGCCATCACCACGGATCCCTTTATTGTTTTTACCTCTAATGTTTTCGCCATTCTTGGGCTTCGCGCGCTCTATTTTGCCTTTGCCCATTTTTCAAAACTCTTTTACTACCTGCAGTTTGGTTTATCAGGAGTATTACTATTTGTTGGAATAAAGATGGTATCAACAGATTTCATTAAAATTCCAACAGGTATCAGTCTTGTAATAATTTCCGTTATTCTCGGAATAGCAATATTTGCCTCTGTCAAATGGCCGCCAGAAACAAAGAAAGAGGTTTTTCCAAGAGGCCGGGATAGTTGATTTATTGAGTGCACCAGGCTGGCAATGCTCCAAGTTTACATGCTTCATGTAAAAAATATTTTTCAACTAAAAACAAAGTTATTTTAACTAGTTATCGTCGACAAATATAAATCCACTTGACGTTCACAAATGGCAGCAACCTTATAACTATTCAAAATCATTTGGAATATAAAAGGCCTACCTTGGCACGCTAATTGCTCTACACTCTCATGCCTGTGTTTTATTTTTAGGGTTTTCATGAAAAGGAGTCCAGTGTGTATCGACAATTATTGTTTGTTCTGATTCTCATTTTTTCTTTATCACCGTCATCCGCACGCTCGTTCTGTGGCGACGCGGATCAAAATCAATTCATTAACGTTCTGGATGCTTATATGGTCGCAAGACATTCCGCGGGCCTCTCTATGCTTGGTACGCCAGTACCGACTGCGGTGTTCACCGTCCAGGAAGCAACAGCGATATGTCGCGATGCCGATGTAAATGCTGATTATCGAGTCAGCATGCTGGACGCATTAAAGATCGCGCAATACGTTGTCGGCTTGACAACCATTGGTTGTATTGATGAAACCCTTCTATGCCTTGATTTTGCCAGCGGTGGGCCAACGGATTATGAAAAAGCACAATTTTGGGGCTGTTTGAGTCAGTTTGGATTCACCGCCGCTGATTTCAATAGAACTTATTGTAACCCATGCGGATATATCCCGGGCCAGCCTTATACGCTCTGCCAACCAGCTGCTACATGGCCACCATTCATACCAAATCTCGGATCCGGAAACGGTTGTAGCGCATTGGGGATGTCAGGTTCCTTTGGCGCTGGGGACTGTTTCGGTGGTGGGTTAAGTCCCACGCAAATTACAGGAATTAACCCGTCCGGTGGTTTTGTCTCTGATAAAGACTGCGACAGATGGACTGATTCATTAGAAAATTGCGTTGATAATTCTCTGGGATTTACGCTGATGGATCAGGGCACCGTAACCCCAGCTGCCATGTTCAGTTGTTGGTACAATTCCGGCAGCCCAGGTGAATTCATCATGTGCCGTAATTTCTAACCGTAGAAAAGGGGTCTGACCCCTTTTCTACGATTACTTCTCAGAAATTTTCTTACTAACCGTCAACGTCGGGGTATAGGAGGAGCCTTCTATCAAGACGGAACTTCCAGTTGTGGACTGATCCACAAGATTACTTAAATCACCAAGGCGTTGGGTCGTGCTACGAACAACAGTCCCATCCTTAAACCAGCCAGTAACAAAATATGTGACCGGATCTTGCATTCCCTCCCGGTAGACAGACTTAGTAACAGATATATTCCCCTTGAACGAAAAAGCACCTTTCTCAACAATCTTGCTCCAACTACCGGTAAAGGTACCTTCCATTCCCCATATTTCCTCAAGTTCTATCGCAATGTTTTGCCGCGGCATTAGCTCTTCATCCCGACAATTTTCCTGTGAAGAGCAAACCTCAATGCTAATGCTGGCACTTAGCTCAGCAATTTCGGCTCCAACAAAGAGGGGAGTTAAAAGTAGAAAAAATATATGGACCAAAAGCGAGATACTTTTCATGGCAAACCTCTTCCTTTCTCTATTCACACAACGACTAACAAGCTTTATTGAGTGCACCAGGCTGGCAGTGCTCCGCCTGGTTCTGGACTCAGCACCGGACAGGTCAACTCCGAATCCAAACCAACCGCCGATCTGGCAACCAGCAGAGAATCTAGGATATCGATGGTTTGATTGCCTGAAGGATTGGCGGCCGCGCATTTTTTAAAAGCATTTGGATCAAAAGGGCTAATCGATGTTAAGCCCGAGGCATTTCGCGCTATTTCAAAAGCGTCAATAATATTTACCAGGTTATCATTGTTATAATCGCCACATTTAAATGTTCGCCCACTGCAGTTTGCTACGTAAGTTCCGGGAAGTGTTGTGCATGTAGGTAGCGAGGGGATGTGTCCGGAAGGATGTCCCGACGCAGTTCCACAACCTTGGGGATTCTGTGTAGGATTGCACAGGGCCCAATATCTGATTATTTCCATATCACCAAAGTTATTTGGAAAATCCTTGGTGTGGAGAAGCGCAGCATCGCTATCAACGTCACCGGAGATGCACATGAAATCCTGCGCCCATGCCCCCTGATATAAAACCGCACTGACAATATCAACATCGTTTAACGTCAATATCCCGTCCCTATCCAGATCTCCACAAGCCGAGTGATACGGTTGGTTTGGAACAAAGGGGAATACGCGCCAATTACTCAAAGGTGTTTCACTGTTGTTGTTTGCCGCGATGACTGTCCAGGTGTGAGGTTCTCCCCTGATCAGGCTGGCAGTATAAATCTCAATCTCGGTTGCGTGTGTTGGAATTGAGAGAAAGGTTTCTCCTGTTAGATAGCGCCTGATTACAAGATGATAATCCTTTGCCCCGGGGACTGCCTGCCATCGGAATGTCATTCTATCTCCCGAGATCTGGGTTCCTGATAACGGAGATATTAATGTAACACCACCTGTAAGAGGTTGATCCAGCGGGACAAACCTGGCTGTATGCTTGGTCATCTCATTATACGGAACCGAATTCCACGGGGCACCGCTACAACACATTGCGCCTGTAGGGCTTGAATGCCAGATATCCAGATCTGCTGACGCACCACCTTCAAATGAGCCCACATCCCAATACCAATGATGTAGATACTGTTGTTGAATAGGCCTGTCTAAAATCGCATTGTTGCCTAAAATTCTTCCCCAAAATGGCCTTTTTTGTTGCAGAGTCGAGAGATCACCAACCCTTCCCCAGACGGTTAAATTTCCCCATATAACGTCATTCCCCGCGGCGCGCACGGGTCCTGCGGGATAATAAACAGGATAGGGAGCACCAAAAGGGCCATATTCATCAGCCATTTGTCCCAACGTATGCCCGAATTCATGTTGTGTAACGTTTGTGATTATTGGATAAAAATCGGGGCTACCATCCCACATTGTAAAGAGATCCAGATTATTTGCCCTTGGTCTTGGACGTGGAGATAGAGAACCAGAATCCTTTACAATTAACATTATCTGATCAAACGGCACCATTCCCGCAATTGCGTATAAATCATTTATTCTGGAAGGCCACATTGAATATGGAGAAGCGCCAAAAGAACCATCAACATCAATCCTCCACACATTAAACTTATTGGCATGGTTGCTAAACCAGCCGGACATAAAGATAAGTGGCGTGATTCCAGCAACGAGGCTTCTATAATTATCCAGCGAATCCGGGTGCCCGGAAGGCAGATTTCCCCATCCATCGCCTATAATTACTACGTCGATCTTTTGGGAAGAGGGGCCATTATAAATTAGTAATTGAGGAGAACCAATCATTACAGCAGGGGTTGTTACACTCGATGCGTACACCCCCTGAAAAGCAAGAATATCAATTGTGTAAATATATCCACCGCGTATTACCTCTATCCATTGGCTATTGATGCTGTATGGGACTTCTAAAAAAGCAAGATCGAGCGGCCGGATTGTGATTTCACCCCCCAACGGCTCTTTATTATGAATATTTGGTCCGCAACTATACCTGATGTCGGTGTCAGGAAACTCTCCACGGATAATTTCCTGAAACTGATTATCCAATATCCTGTATGGAAGCATCTCTGCCTGCCGGGTTACCCCCTGATTATCATAGAAGAGATTTGAGAGATCACTTGAAGCAGGTTTTGGATACCCTTCTACAACAACAGCATCAATCAAAATGATCTGCCCCTGTGATAAATCAAAGGTTAGTTGCCACTTCTGGGGCAATGCAAATGCTGAACCCGAAAAAAATGCGATGCTCAATACAAAAAGTAGAATCTTTGACTTCATGGGCTCTCCAAAGAGGGAATTTTTGATCCTCTCTGCTGCAGAGCAATTAGGATGCCAATATAAATAGAGCCTATGGGTAATAATTGTCTTTCAAAAGTGTAAGTAAAATCGATTAAATAGGGGCAAATTTTCAAAATTGAGATTTTTTTGTGAAATTATTTCCTGTAAACAGAATATATTAAACTATTGCTAACATATGATAAAAGCTTGAGATTGAATCAGTTACCCGCCTGCTAGAAAATATTACCCACATTCTTTGCCTGCTCTTCCCAAATCCAAAATTAGCCGGTCAGTAGGGCGTCTACTAGTCTGCAGCAGTATTTAATATCTTTCTTGTTTTTAGTTGTTCGATGTTGGGAAAAAATTGATTGGTCGGGGCGACAGGAAACCTGCAACCCCTTGAAATACTTTCAGAAAACAAGGCATGATGCATACGAGTACATATGAGCTTATCAAAAGGTGGGATTTTTCGGAATTCCCCATTTTAATGCGTTAGGCCTGTGCCTTCATGCAAAACAATAAGTAAATTAATCGAGTTTTCTAGTTTCACCCCAATCAACGTGATTATGGTTATCTAAAATTTCGATCATAATGTGTCCATCTTTCTCTAAAAAGAATCCCGCAGCGTTTTGGCCAATTCGTATCTCTACTATGTTAGGAGGAATAGTAACCTCCCTAACATAAATTGGGTCATTAGTGCCTAAATTGAAGTGTTTTCTCATCTCCTCTGCAATTTCTCTTGATGGATCTCCATAAAATACATAAGAATGCACCTTCCCTTCACTTGTATGGGAGTAGTGGGTGGCAGGCATTTTTTGAATAGGGGTCATTTGATGCACGGAAGCATGTTTACTCCATGGACCAACGGGAAAATTGTTATATGAGGGATCATCATTAACAAGTTGACCTGGTCGAGTAGTTACATCTTCCCCAATACAAGCTGCGAGTTCTTCTGCTTTTTCTTCGTTTTGTTGCACTGAATTAATAACTATCATTGCAATGTTATAAGTTAATTCGTATTCAGCAGATTTGATAGTTGGTTTAACACCCGCGGTAAGATATGTGAGGGCAAGATCAAAAACCGCTGATAATTTATCTTCACCAGTTGGTACGTTTCCATCTTTATCAAAATTTAAGAGCAGCATTGTTATATTTTCAGCGAGACCGATTCCAGCCATTGATCCCAAAGTTTCGAATTGTTTCCCAAGGTTGTAAGAAGTATAGTAAGTAAAAAGTTTCAAGTGTGTAAAAAAGCTGTCGCTATCATTTCCAGCTTTTCTCAACTTGAGAAATTTATCTACCGCTCGAGAAATAACTTCAGGATCTGTAGTACCAGGGACTACAGGCCCCAAGGTTCCGTTAGCTGCAGCAGTATTGAAAGCAAACCTAAGTATTTTTCCAAGATCATCCACTTCCTCCAAATCCGAAATTGCAGCTTTATATTCGGCTGGGATGAAGGAATCAATTACAAAACCGTTTGGATCAACATGCTTGTTAATATATTCTTGAATCCTATTTAAGTTATCTAGGTAGGCCTTGAGCTCCATTGGAGAAAGCCCAGCTCTGTCAGTGTAAAGATCCGAGATCGCTTTATTAACTTCGGCCCACGCAGAAACCGTACCAAGAAAACCGGGAACATCTTTATTGTTGACAAGTTGGTCGAGGTCACTCAAGACATTATTCCCCCAATTCTGATAGAGGAGTGGCGTTTTATCAAAGGCGGGGTAAGTAGGTGCAAGTATGGGAAACTCGATTTTTGGAAGATCAAGAATCGGAGGACTTGGTGGAAATTGTTTAATGTTTTTCGGATCGTAACCTCTTTTTTTCAGCTCCTTATCCGCAACGTTCCTGATGTTTTCAATATTGTTTCTAAATTTGTCAAGTTCCTCTTTGTGGTTATTAATCATTTCTGCTTTTTCATTCTTGAGTCGGTTAATTGCATCTGAAGTTCCATCGTCACGACCGACACTGTTATTTGCAACATTTGGATCAAAATCATCGATTGAATTTTTTTCGTTCAATGCTTCATTAAGACGGCGTTTGAATTCATCAATTTCGGATTTATTCGCGTCAATTTTAGTTTTTGCCTCTGCCATTTTTCTGCGAAGACGATGAGGTATTTGAGCGATCAAGCCCCCAGCAGTGATAACATTGCTGTCTTTATCAGAACTCTCTTTGTGGTTTTCTCCCGCATCTAAATCAAATCTATCGAACTCAAATTCTTTAAAAGTCCATTGGTAAGGTTCCGGGTCGTTTTCATTTCGAGGTTCAGATATTGCTGGAGGGGTTGGAGTAGGTGGAGGTGATGGTATGGGATCGGGAACTGAAGCAATCGGTGCAGGAGTGGGCTTTGGTTCTGGTTTTGGTGCTGGAGGATGGTCAGGAATAGGAACCGCATTAATTTTTGTCTCGAAATCGTTTTTAATAATATTTACCCGTGGTTCTTCGAACGAGGAATGATCTCGATCGTTATCAAAGATGGTACCGTATTGCATCCTAATTTCTGGGTGTTCTTCATTTTTCTTGGGTGTTATTTTTAGTTGAAAATATTTGGTACCTTCAGGTGTTTCCTCAATTGCTGAAATTTCTATCTCGCCTTCTTCATTCACATGTATAACTGAATTTCCTGTTCCGGTACCTGCCCCCGGTGTTGGGTCTGGAACTGGTTTTGGTTCATCCTCTGGTTTTGTTTTTTCGCCATCGCCATCACCATCGCCATCGCCATCGCCATCGCCATCACCATCACCACCGTTTCCACCACCAGGTCCTTCTTCGTCATTATTGATGAAGAAAGCCAGATCTTCATTCAGCAAGGTTGGTTTATCTTTTGCAGCAAAACTAAGAGTGATATTGAAAGCAAAAGCCAAAGTTATTGAGAACAAAAGTGGAAAAAAATATTTTTTCATCCCTGACTCCCAATTAAAACTAGAAGGTCATATCCCAGAATTGCGGAATATAGGTTGCCCCTTTCAAGATCTTTTTGTATTTCAGCGCGCAAATATTTTGTACTTTCGCCCTTTGTTTCAGCAAAAAATTTAAGGCCAAAGTAAATCATTTTTGGAACAACGGTGTTGAGGTTACTCCTTGAAGCTATTACGGTACGCTCAAGAAAACTGCATCCCCTCATTTGCCAAGAATCAGGGTTCTCTTTTACCGATTCACACAACTTCCAGAATTGAAGAATTTTCTGAAGTCGCATGTAGTGATTCATTAATAGCGGGAGCCCATAGGGTTCAGTTGATTCTGGAATAACAAATAGGGCTTTCTGTAATTCTGTAATCGTATCTAGAAAACGCGCCGAGGTTAAATCGTGCGTTGCTTGCAGGCGTTCTTCCTTTGTCTCTTGGTCAGCAGCCTGAAGCACAAGGACTTCTCTTTTTTTCTTAATAAAATCAATTAAGTTTTTTAATTTCTTCGAAACATCACTCTGACGATTTTGAGAATAGTAAAGAATTTTTGAAAGTGCATCTTTCGTTTCAGAAACTTCATCAACAATGGGGAATCCTTTTTCAGCCATAAAGTTGTGATAAGGAGCAATCTTTCTAAGAAAACGATCGTGTGTTGAAGCTAAAATAAGCTTTAGTCTGCCTGCTTTAAACTTAAAATCGACACAAGACTGATTTTCATTTTCAAGAATGTTTGTTGTTTCAAATTTGAAGTCTCTCAGCTGGTCTAAATCCGAGCTATTAATTCTGTCGATAGATGAAGAGAGGAATGAATAAATGGAGGTTTGATTGTCGCCATAATTTTCAAAAAATGTTCGAAGGTTCATGTATTCGCTAATAGAAATATGTATTTCTTCCAGGTAGCTATTAAGAATGTCATTGATATTTCTTATGTTGCGAATTTCCCTCTCATACTCTGCTCTGATTCTGGCCATTTCTCTGTTTGCAATGATCTCAACCTGGGAAATAAAACTCTGCACCGACCTGTATTTTTCAATCTCTAGGGCTTGTTCATTGCGGTCATTGAAAGATTTTATGAGTTGTTTTCCGACAGCCAAATAACTTTCAGCCGATCTATTTGTATCAGCATAATAACGGAGAATATTTGCGATGATTAAGTAATACCCTTCTGTGTTGACTTCCCCAAGATGATCTAGCACAGGCCAAATTACAATAGGTGCGAGACGGCATAA
>MGRR01000073.1:1987-2680 GCA_001798265.1 Deltaproteobacteria bacterium RIFCSPHIGHO2_12_FULL_43_9 | reverse complement strand
TAAGTACAGAAAGTGCTTGATTATAAGCACTTTCAACCGTGTCACCAACTGTGTTTGTCTCCGGATAACAGATTCCCGGGTTTTCATCAGTGTATGAGAAAGTTTGGGCACATGCTCCATATCTAACAGCACTTGATGCTAGACTTGGGGAAAATACCCAAGGCCCCAAAATCATTATCGATAAAATACATGTAAATCTAATCATTACTTTCTCCAAAAAATGAATATAAAAATTATTTGATATTGTACTTTTCGAGAAGTGCTTGGTAGTCGGCAATATCTTCAGTTGTTTCGATAACCTTCTGTTGGAAGTGAATTAAATCCTCCTCGTATTTCTTCTTTTTGTCTGGACTTCCAGATTCTGCAAGTAAGTCAAGCAAGGGTTTGTCTTTTTGGGGGTCAAACCAGTCAGCGAATGATTTCCATGAACCATCAGGTTTTTTCCAGGCCGTGGCATTACCAAAGGTTCCTAAAATTGAAGCAAGTTTACTAACAAGGTTAGTTTTGTCTCCTATTTGTGGGTCCCCTGCGAAAACTGCTGACAACGAAAGGTCATATAATAGGTCAATATACTTTATGCAATTTTCGCGGATGTCTTTTGTAGTTTCAGATGTGATTTCAGCGTAGAAATTTTTTGAAACAGAGTGGATTACTGCGAATGCAGTGAAATATTTTAATAAATCGCTGGTTACA
>MGRR01000073.1:0-1931 GCA_001798265.1 Deltaproteobacteria bacterium RIFCSPHIGHO2_12_FULL_43_9 | reverse complement strand
CCAAAAGCTGACGGTTGTGTCAGAAGGAGAAAGATCAATTGTATTAATTACTAAAGAGCACCCTTTTTTATGTCTTTTAATGCTGTTTCCGTTTTGGTCGAAATCTACAACAGAAAGCGGTCCTGTACCTTCCACTGCAATAGTGCCACTCATCCCATAATTAAAGCGAGCCTCTTGTCTTTCTGTTGCAATGCCCATTTGTAGTTTGTCAACATTGCCGGGAGAACAATCAAAATCATACCGTACGGAAAACCTAAAATCCCACGCTTGTTCGGCAATTATTTCTCCGGTAATTAAGGTACATTTTACTAAATCCCCGCTCTGGCCGGTTGGTTGACAATCTAGTAAATTAACACCAGTGGAAGGTTGGCAAAAGACAAAATTAACCTTAAATAAAAGGGTTAATAAAGTGATTAGAAAAAATTTTAATTTCATATTCTACTCCAAAAGGTATTATTAAAAACTATTTGTTCTCTCCCTATCTAAATTTATATGACCAACGAATAACAGATTTTTCGATACTAAGTGAAATAAGACTGTCTACATTACAAATTCTCATTTCAACGAGTTTAATATCTGAGAGGTTTTCTGCAGATAAATCCACTTGTTTTTGTGGCAATTCATGCCAATTCTGATGTCCTCCGCGAAAGGGTGGCGGTGGTGGTGGAGCCAGGTCAGACATTTTTATAGAAATCTGTCCATGAGTAATAAGATTGGCTTCGTTGTGGGAAACAAGATCAACCTGAAATAAAACCGGATCTCTTCCACGCCTATTATTTGCCCATTTAAAATAATCTTGGTTGCCAACAGCGGCCTTGGAGAACTTTATAACTCCATGCAAATCTCCCTTGCCGTCTAAGTTTTCATATGGCCCATACCAAAAACAAGCTTCAGGACTTTTCTGATAAGTATTAAAAAAGTCGGTTGCACTAGTGGCGCCATTAAATATCCACTTTGAAGGGTAAGAGATTAGTGTGCCATTCGGGGTTGTCCTATTATATTCGGGTTTATATTTTCCAAAATGATTCCAACTTTTATCTCTGATATCTTCTGGTGTTGTCACGATAGCAAATCCATCATCGTATTGAATGATTTCAACTGCCTTCGCACCAAATGGAATACAAAAGAAAAAGATTAAAATGGTGGATAAAACTCTTATTGATTTCATTGGTCCCCCCTTCAAAAAACCAAAGATACTATTATCATTCTCTGCCCGGGATCCTGCATTTTTAGGTCATTCCCACCCCACTTGTCATTCCCGTGAAAACGGGAATCCAGAATAGCGGAGTGGATCCCCGCGTCCGCGGGGATGACAGGAGCGAATTCCCAATTCACTTTTTCAGAATATGAACATAATAGATTTCATGTAGGATTCCGGTCCGCAATTGGTGTACCATGTCGGAACATATAGCTCCAGTCAAGGAAAGCTAGCTTAAAATCCCCTTATTTAAAGCGTATTTTCTAAAACATAGAAGGAAAAGGAGGGTGTTAAAGAAATTGACAAAACTGCCAAGATGGCCCCAGTTTATTTCACAGGTTTCTAAATTATCATTATTGAATTATGAATAGTATAATCCTGTTTAGGTGCATATAACTCAGAAATCTGCTGAAATATTGAGAAAGATTCCGTCCAAAGATCAATAGCCCCATAAGTGTTTTTAAGTAGTTGGAAGAAGAGATCCTTCGGCTTCGCCTCAGAGCCTGTCCTGAGCATCGAAGGAATGACGTTGGTGGTCGGTGGTTCGACTACTATGACAAATGGTCGGGGTGGGCGGAAAAAAGCAACCTCTTGATATGATTACAATCCTTACTCCACTGGTAGCACATGGCAGCACAACCTTATTTTCTGGCACGTAGTTTATTGGCTTTAGGGTCATATACATAGCAAACTTCCTTAATAAATGTTGACAAATAGTATAGTGTTAGACACT
>MGRR01000072.1:9097-11091 GCA_001798265.1 Deltaproteobacteria bacterium RIFCSPHIGHO2_12_FULL_43_9 | reverse complement strand
GTTCATTTAGCAAGGGGGCGGCGCCGAAGCTATCTCAAGAGGACCAGGAATACGCATATCCGATCTCAAGATGCATGACATGCGGTTGCTGCGTCGATGTCTGTCCTCAATACAATGAAAAAATTGACTTCGTTGGCGCTCACGCAGTTGCCCAGGTTGATCTACACAATATGCATTCAATCGGAAGGTTGCAGAAGAGTATAAGGCTCGAGGCAATGATGGCGCCTGATGGAATATCCGCTTGCGGGAACGCGCAAAACTGTGTTCAGGTCTGTCCGAAAGAGATTCCCCTTACCACCTCTATTGGAAAGATGGGGCGTGAGACAACAGTGTATGCCATCTCTAAATGGTTGAAGAGATAACGGCATATTGTCATCCCCGTGAAAACGGGGATCTAGCACGGTCGTCCCCGTGAAAACGGGGATCTAGCACGGTCGTCCCCGTGAAAACGGGGATCTAGCACGGTCATCCCCGTGAAAACGGGGATCTAGCACGGTCGTCCCCGTGAAAACGGGGATCTCTTCCGTCATTGCGAGGAGGGGCAAAGCCCCGACGAAACAATCTCCCCATCATTGCGAGATTCTTGCTCACAAACGCAAGCTAATGGTAAAGTCCTATCCGAGATTAAATCATTAGTGATTAACCCGTTATTCTCAGGGATGAGCCGAAACGTCATCCCCAGGCCGAAGGCCGTCGGGGATCTCCCCGGAAATATTGTAAAGAACTCAATCATTTTATATAAATTGTGGAATGCAACCAGCCATTTATATTTTATGCAATAAGCATCGCAATGTTTTATATACAGGTGTAACTTCAAATCTTGCACGTCGCATGTATGAGCATAAAAATAAACTTATTCCTGGCTTTACATTCAAGTATAACGTTGATCAGCTGGTTTACTACGAACTATGTGATGTTATGACAAACGCTATTATTCGAGAGAAGACGATCAAAAAGAAATCTAGTAATGGCAAAATAAAATTAATTGAATCAATGAATCCTAATTGGAATGATTTATCAACGATTTTATAAATATCACGCGGGAGATCCCCGACGGCCTTCGGCCTGGGGATGACGAAAATACGCAAAACTTTTGAAACGGTCCACTAGTGCTAGAGAAGCATTGATACCACCTGGGAATGTTTACCATTGACAGTGAATATCTATGGTTGTATAACCATAGAATGAGGGCGGTTTCACTCTTCGGGGAAAAGCGGCTAGTAACAAATCGCAACGAAAAAGATTTTGCAGTTGTAGAAATTAAAATTTGGAAGGTACCAAAATCTGAATATTATCAAGAAGGCAGAAAGTTTTCTTTATTCTTGGTTTATTTAGGTGAAGTTGTAATAGGTATTGATAATCATAAACCTAAAGGTCCCCATCTTCATTTGGGCAATAAAAAAGTACCTTATGATTTTAAAGATGAAGAAACCCTTTTAGTTGATTTCTGGGATCTTGTAAGAAAGGCAGGGTTTGAGCCATGAAATTAAAACGAGCAAGAATAATTGTTGAATCTTTAGATGAAACCAACAAAAGATGGCTAAATGCGCTAAAGGGAAAAGTTAAGTCAAGAAAAGGAGAGGAGACAATATCTCTTGGTAGCTGGGATATATTGGGAAAGTTGCTTTCGCCTCCACGTTTACAAATTCTTGCTACAATTCCATATTTCAAACCTAAATCTATTGCTGATTTAGCTAGAAAGCTTAAAAAGAACTTTAAAAATGTCTATATGGATGTAAAGTTTTTAGCTGGTCTTGGAATGATTGAATTACGTGAAAGAGGTGCTAGAAAAACATTAGTTCCAATTGCCAAATTTAAAGAAGTGGAGTTGCCATTAGCTACTTAATTCTTTAATGCGATAGAACCTGAACTGCGCCCTCTATCATGCGCTTGCGTTTGTGGGCAATAATTTCGACATGGTGGGGAGATTGCTTCGTCGGGGCTTTGCCCCTCCTCGCAATGACGGGGAGATTCCCGCTTGCGCGGGAATGACA
>MGRR01000072.1:851-9070 GCA_001798265.1 Deltaproteobacteria bacterium RIFCSPHIGHO2_12_FULL_43_9 | reverse complement strand
ATTTTCTCTTAATACTCTTAAGATCTCTTCTTTCTCTGTTATGTCGAAATTCTTAAATAGGTTTCCTTCAATGAAGTCCCGGATTCCTCTCATTTGATTCGGACCCTGCATGGCCAGCCATTGAATTATAAATGGCATCTGGAAGTTGTCATCATCCCCGGTGTATCCATCGTATAAGTCCCAAAGGCTTGCGTAGACCCTCCATTCATTCGTATCTCCGCGACAAACGTCGTCTGGTACGTGTTCGATTCCGAGAGGGGCGCGTCTTGGGACCATGAATTCGAACTTCGCATCTGGATCATCTGAGTTTATCTGTGTGGTGGCTGAGAAAAACGAGGCCCAGCCTTCAGAAAAGGCCAGGGTTTGTCCATAACATTCATCGATTCTGTGTTGACCGCCACCGAATGAGCCTTTTGATGCGAAATCGTAGATTGCGTGACCAAGTTCATGCCCCACAACATCCCAGTAGCCTCCATTAGTAATGTAAACATTGCCGTTATATGAGTAGTAATCACCATCCGCCGGCCAGTGAATGGTTAGTTTCTTCCACCAATTCAGATCAATTAGGTTGGTAGTTAGGAATTTTAATTGCAGTGTTGCAACCTGGTGGATTGAGAATGCCTGATGGAGTTGGTTTTGGTTATCTACGTGAAGTGTAATGTTGGCTCCGATATCATCAGGACCGAGTTCGCCAATTTCAATCCGGTATGGAGCATTAGTTGGGGTTATTGACCACCACTGGTTATCCAGGGATGCGAAAATCTTTAATGATTTATCATTTGATTGCAGTGGAATTACGAGCTCACCATTTTGATCTGTAAATGCCTCGGTTATAACTTGATTGTTTTCTAACACTGTTATCTTGATATTTTCCCCGCCGACTATTTGCCCTCTGTGATCAATTGTAATTTTTATCTTAATTTCGGGGGCGGATGTTCTTTCGGAACGGCCGAAAATGAACTCTTCATTTGAGAGGGTTTCTTGCAGATTGAGCTGATTAAGCAGGGCTCCGCCTTCGAGCCATGTATCTATGTCTCCATCCGCCGCGAAAGTTGTGTGTGATTGAAATGTCAATAAAAGCAGCACTGATATGATTGCTCGAAGCATGTTGCGCCACCATGTTGAAGGGTCGACGTCAGACTACTTCGGAGGATCGTATCGTATTTAATTTAAATTTGCCATTAGGTTCTTTTTCCAGGGTGCCATAGGCGACTTTGGGATCGTGTCCGAAAAAGAGGATTCCCTTCTCTTCAAAGATTCTGGGGATCCAATATTTTTTCTCTTTCAGCGTGACAAGTGGCTGGTTGTCATAGCCCATGATCCAGGGGTAGCCGATGTGTGCGGAGGTTGGTATTAAATCGCCGCAGAAGAGGAGGGATTGCTCTCCATCGGCGAGGTAGAGCATCTGTTGCGCCTCCGTGTGTCCGTTTACGATGAAAATTTCCAGGGAATCTAGCCATTTTCCCTCTCCATCCAGTAATTCCAGTACGTTGTATTCCTGAAGTGGCGTAAAGAGTGAAGGCTCAAAACTTACTTTATCTTTATCCGTGGGATTTAGCGCCCATTCCCACTGCTTTTTCTGGACAAGATATTTCGCGTTGGGAAAGGTGAGCTGTGGGATATTATCTTTGTCTTTATATGTCGCGCCACCGACATGATCGAAATGGAGATGGGTTAAAAAGACATGGGTTATCTCTTCGCGTTTGAAGCCAAGGTTTGAGAGCGATTTTTCTGTAGAATATTTTGAGTGGTCTATGGCGTATATATCACCCTCTTTTTTGGAAAATGATGTCCCAATCCCCGTTTCGACAATAATCTTTTCATTTTTGCTAATCAGGAGAAGCGAGCGGGTACTTAGTGGGATCCTGTTTTTTGGGTCAGACGGAATCCTTCTCTCCCAGAGAACCTTGGGGATGATTCCAAACATGGCGCCGCCATCAAGACCGAATAGCCCGTTTTCAACTACGTGAATTTCGTAAGGTCCGATTTTCATTTTGATACTTTGTCATCTAGAGATATATATTTATAACTTAGAACACCAAGACCATTGGCCTTGAAACCCGTAACCCTCGGATTGACCAATATATGTCTTGCGTAGAAGTATAATGGAATAAATGGTGGATCATTCTCCAATATCAACCTTTGCGCTTCATTTATTCTTTCCAGTCTTACAGCTGAGTCTGACGTCCGGGAGATTTCTGAAATAAGAAAATCATATTTGGGTGAGTACCAGCCACTATAATTATTGGGGTTGTTTTTGGTCCAGAGTAAAAGCATCGATAAAGGGTCCGGAAAGACCGCTGCCCAGGCAAATCTATATAGGTGCGGGGGGTTGAGTGAGAGTGTGGTTAAATAGACCTTCCATTCTTCCGAGTTTAAAGAGACTGAAACGTTTAGGTTTTTTCTCCACTCCTGCTCAAGCCACTCCGCAATCTGTTGATGTCGCTCATGCGAATTGAAGCCGATTTCAACCGGAGGGAAATCCTTTCCACCGGGAAAGCCGGCGGAGGTTAAAAGTTCCCGGGCTTTATCCGGATTGAATTTTATTCCGAGAGCATCATCAAATCCTTTAAGCCCCGGTGGAACAAAGGAATATGCTATTGGCTGGCTTCCAACAAGTATTTTGTCCAGGTTGTTCCTGTCTATACCCATTATAAAAGCCTTGCGGACGCGTGCGTCATTGAAAGGCTTCTTTCGCACATTGAAACCTACAAAATAGGTCGAGAAATCGGGGTATACGCGCATTCTGGGATCATCTTTCAGCCTTCTTATCCCCTCAAGGGGAATCTGCTCGAGTATATCGATCTTATCTGTTTCAAAGAGAGAGAGGGCGGTAATCCCCTCCGGAACCATTCTTGCAATAATTCTTTTTACCTGTGGCTTTGGGAGGCCGCCATATGATTTATTCTCGGATAATATTATCTCCTTTTCGTGTTTCCATTCATCGAGTGTGAAAGGGCCGGAAGAGGTGAGATGGGCCTCACTCCCATATCTGTCCCCGAATTTTTCAACGACATCCCTTCTCTGTGGAAATGTAATGACCGAAGCAAACGCGTGAATAAAATCAACCGACTTCTCTTCCAGCCTTACCACCAGTGTATGAGGGTTTGGGGCCGATATCCCAACGGCGGAAGCCTCTTTTATATTTCCAATCTTGTAAGCTTTTGCGTTTTTGATTGGGTAAAGTAGATAGGCAAGTTTTGAGTCAACCTTGGGATCTAAAGTCCTTAGTATCCCGTAAAGGTAGTTTTCGGAAGTCAGAGGCCTTCCATCGCTCCAGACCTTGTTACGGTTTAGTTCGAATGAGATGGTCAGTCCATCTTCTGAAATATTCCAATTGACTGCCATGGCTCCTTTGAGTTCAAGCTTTTCGTTATATTCCAAAATTGGCTCAGATATGTTTTGAAGGATTCTGATGTCGACAACGCTCTCCGCCCTTGACGGGTCAAGAGTGGGGGGCTCGGTGCCAAGATGTACATAGAGTGTATTTTTATTGAAATCCTGGGTACATCCGGCAATGGTTAGCAGGGTTAAAAATAATATTTTTGACATGTTTGAAACTATATCGGGAGAGTGGGAAAAATCAAGGAGGCTTCAAGGGGTCAATCAACTATTTTTGTCGTGAATGGAAAATCCGGAGATGCCGAGGTTAAACCTTTCTGGGGAGTGACCTCGACGCGATAAAGATAATTTGAATTTGCCTTGAGCCCTTTTAATGTAATTGTGTGTCCGGTTGTGAAAGAGCGGGTTGTAACGGTCTGTTTTAATGGTTGCTCGGTTCCATAATAGACCGTTGATTGGGATGGAGAGAGTGTTTCAAATTGAATCGTCGCTTCTGTGGCGGTCAGGCTAACAACGGTTGGCTGTAATCTAAAGATCTTCTGGGTCTGCGCCTGACCCGGTTGGGTAGAAAATTTCCCAATCTCGCTTTTCAACCCTTTTCCACCATAGTGCAGTTCAACCTGGTAATTATATCTTTTATCCGATTGTAATTCCGTGATTTCGATTATCTGTTTTTTTATAGGTGGCACATCTCTTGAAAGTGATAGATCCTTTTCCCCATAGACAATCCTTCCATCCGCATCAACATTGGCTTCCCATTCGATTGTGGCGCTATTTGGCGTTGTTCCTGTTACCTTAGGTGCGTTGACAAATTGTATCTGCGTGACCTCGAATAAAAAGTCGGTCGTAAATGAACCACCGATGACAGGTGGTATATTAACGTTTAAACAGTTAATTCTATAAGTATAGGTGGTGTAAGGTCGCAGAGATTCTACCTTATGGTTTATCAATTTTTTTTGGCCAAGAAGGATCTTTTTCACCATATTTTTATTATCCGGCCAATATTCGATGCTGCATGAGGTAGGCTGGTCTAATTCTATATATATTAGGGCTGAATTGTGTGTAATCCTGCTAACTGTCGGGCCTTTTAATACCTTTATTGTTGTGGCCGCATCTGATAAGGATAAAAAGAGGGAGAGTATTACTAGATGGTAAAGCATTAAAAAATAATATCACTTGTTTTCTGATGTGAACAGAAATATCTTTCGAAGAAAGCGCATATTTACATAGAATATCCTTTTTTAATATATTCGAACTTTATTTCAATTAACCTGAACTAAGGTGCGCGGAGTTTCTAACTTGGATTTATTCCAGAAGTGCCGGGATTTTACCAGATATAAGGAATTAAAAGAGTCAGGTCTATTACCCTATTTTAGACCGATAGATCTTCTTCATGGCCCGACTGTAATTATGGAAGGGAAAGAGAGGGTAATGATCGGCTCGAATAATTACCTTGGGCTTAGTCATCATCCAAAGGTTATTGAGGCCTCAATCGCTGCCATTCATCGTTATGGAACAAGCTGCACGGGATCGAGGTATTTAAACGGTACACTGGAGTTACATATAGAGCTTGAAGAGAGACTGGCAAAATTTGTAGGGAAAGAGAAGGCACTGGTTTTTAGCACCGGTTTTCAGGCAAACCTTGGACTGCTCTCGGCGCTGGCTGGAAGGGAGGATATTTTACTTTGTGATTCGGAAAATCACGCCAGCATTGTTGATGGAACCCGCCTTTCATTCGCGAAAACATTCAAATACCGGCATGGTGACATGGATGATCTCGCGGATAAACTAGAGAGATTTCAAAATAAGCCCATTATGATACTTTCTGACGGTGTATTTTCAATGTCTGGAGAAATTGTTGACCTCCCACCGATCATAAAACTAGCCTCGCAATATAACGTAAGGGTATTTATTGATGATGCGCATGCTATAGGTGTGATTGGGGAGAGAGGAAGAGGAACCGGCGAATATTGGGACCTGAATGATAATATTGATCTCGTTATGGGGACATTTAGTAAGTCATTTGCCTCCCTTGGTGGCTTTATTGCCGGGCCTGAGATTGTAATAGATTACGTAAAATGCCACTCGAGGCCATTTATTTTCAGCGCCAGCATGCCACCTGCCAGCATAGCGGCCACACTGGCGGCTTTGGAGATTATGGAAACAGACACCGCATTAATTGAACGACTCTGGCAACACACAAGAAGGATGAAAAAAGAGCTGACATCCATGGGTTATCAGATCGGTAAAACTGAAACGCCGGTAATCCCTGTTATTCTGGGAGAAGATGATTTTGCCTGCTTGTTCGTGAACAGGTTGTATGAGGAGGGGGTATTCGCGAACGCGATTATACCACCCGCGGTTCCACCGGGCTCCAGTGGTGTAAGAACGAGTTATATGGCAACCCACGAAGATGAACATCTTGACCGCGTTATTGAAGTGTTCAGAAAACTTGGCAAAGAGTTTAACCTCATCTAATCTCCGGACAAGTGAGAAAATTATGATTTCAAAAAAAGAAGCGTTGGACTATCACACCTCAGGCAGGCCGGGGAAAATAGAGGTTGTTCCCACAAAACCATGCAGCACTCAACATGATCTTTCACTTGCCTATACACCGGGAGTGGCCGAGGCATGCAAAGAGATAAGCAGGGATCCCGACACGGTTTATAAATATACGGCCAAGGGAAATCTAGTGGCCGTAATCTCAAACGGAACCGCTGTTTTAGGTCTGGGGAATATGGGTGGGCTTGCGAGCAAACCCGTAATGGAAGGAAAGGGGATACTTTTTAAAAGATTTGCCGATATCGACGTTTTTGACATTGAACTAAACACGACTGATCCCGATGAAACGGTAAAAGCCGTTCAGGCACTGGAGCCAACCTTTGGCGGAATCAATCTTGAAGACATTAAAGCCCCGGATTGTTTTTATATAGAAGAAAAATTACGGCAGACAATGAAGATTCCTGTCTTCCACGACGACCAGCATGGTACCGCGATAATCACCAGCGCAGCCCTTCTTAACGCACTGGAACTGGCGGGCAAAAAAATAGATCAGGTAAAGATTGTTTTTTCCGGAGCGGGTGCCGCAGCTACAGCCTGTGGAAGACTCTTTGAGAATTTAGGGGCGAGAAAAGGGAATATTATTTATTGTGACCACCATGGTGTTATCTTTGTCGGAAGAACCGTAGGAATGAATCCGTACAAGGAAGCGCTTGCGGCTAAAACCAAGGCAAAAACATTAACAGAGGCGCTGGACGAGGCCGATGTGTTTGTAGGACTCTCCGCCGGGGGGATTGTTTCGAAGGAAATGATTAAAAAAATGGGTAAAAAACCGATAATCTTCGCGATGGCAAACCCGGAGCCGGAGATTTCCTACCCTGATGCGAAGGAGGCAAGGCCAGACGCTATAGTTGCCACCGGAAGATCAGATTTTCCGAATCAGGTAAATAACGTCCTCTGTTTTCCATTTATCTTTCGCGGTGCCCTGGATGTGAGAGCGAAGGCGTTTACAAATGAAATGTTCATAGCTGCTGTTCACGCGATAGCGACCCTTGCGAAAGAGGATGTTCCCGATTCAGTAAGGAGGGCGTATCCCGGTGAATTGGTGGATAGATTCGGACCAGATTATATCATCCCGAAGCCCTTCGATTTTAGAACCCTTCTCTGGGTTGCCCCGGCGGTTGCGCAGGCGGCTATGGATAGTGGCGTTGCGCGGGTAGAGATTAAGGATATGAATAAATACCGGGAGTCTTTGGAAAAGATACTTGGTCGCTCCCGTGTGGTAATGCGTGAGATAATTAATAAGGCGAAATTTGGTGGCAAAAAATTAATTCGAATCGTTTTCCCTGAAGGGGAGCAGGAGAAGATATTAAAAGCTGCAGAGATTTTAAGTGAAGAGAAGATAGCGATTCCTGTTCTTATTGGAAATGTAGATTTAATCAAGGCAAAGATTAAAGAACTACAATTAAATTTAGACAATGTGGAGATCATCAAACAATCATCCTATCCAAAATTCGGTTCGTATGTTGATGAATTTTTTAAACTCCGTAGGAGAAAAGGTATTACGAGCGAAGAGGCTGACAAATTAATGAGGAACCCCAACTATTTCGGGTCAATGATGGTTCGAATGGGGGATGCGGAGGGTCTGGTCTCCGGCCTCACCTGTTCTTATCCAGAGACCATTCGTCCGGCGCTGCATGTAATTCGCACAGCGGGTGAGGGCGTAGTAGCGGGTCTCTATATGATTATCCTGAAAGAGAGAATCTTTTTCTTCGCCGACACCACTGTAAACATCGAACCGACACCAATGCAGCTTGCAATGATTGGCATAAGAACGGCGGACAAGGCCAAATCGTTCATGATGACACCGAAGGTTGCCTTCCTCTCCTATTCCAATTTCGGAAGTACGAAAAACAACGAAACAGAAAAGGTTGCGGAGGCAGTAAGGATTGCGAAAGAACTACGACCAGACCTCCTCATTGACGGAGAGATGCAGGCAGATACGGCTGTAATTCCGGAGATTGTTACAGAGCAATTCCCATTTTGCAAAATAAAGGGTGATGCGAATGTCTTAATCTTCCCCGATCTCGATTCCTCCAATATCTGTTACAAGCTTATGCAAAGAATCGGTGGCGCGGAGGCGGTTGGTCCGATACTAATAGGTATGGCAAAACCCGTACATGTTCTGCAGAGATTTTCAGACGTGAATGACATCGTTAACATGGCAGCAATCACTGTAATAGATTACTGGGAGATGCAGGCAAAGCAGGCACGCGGCTAAAAGTTTTCCGTCATTGCGAGCGATTTCGTCATCCTGAGCGAAGCTGTCGTCATCCTGAGCGAAGCTGTCGTCATCCTGAGCGAAGCTGTCGTCATCC
>MGRR01000072.1:0-820 GCA_001798265.1 Deltaproteobacteria bacterium RIFCSPHIGHO2_12_FULL_43_9 | reverse complement strand
GTTGCTTCGTCGCCTACGGCCCCTCGCAATGACGGAATGGATCCCCGTTTGCACGGGGATGACAGGGCGCGGGGATGACGGGGAGATTGCGGAGCCTGTCCTGAACGCAGTGAAGGATCCCCTTCGCCCCTCCTCGCAATGACGTAAGATTCCCTGCAATGACGGCAATGACGATATTCGCAAATTTACAAAATCTGATAACAGCAAACATATATTTTCTACAAGGGTCGTGTATATAATTATTTCCATCGTAGTTCTTATACCAAATAATTATTAAATAATTACAAGTAAATTCAAGAAGTTCTGGCAGCAAATTTGGGGCATGTATTTTGCTGTCGTCTGAATGACAAGGTGGGTCAAGAAGTCGTTGGTCATCGATATGACGGAGGCTTCAGTGAAGCGATTACATCATAGTTTATCTCTACTTTTCTTAACTTTGATGATTGGCTGTACTCAGGATTATTCAAACCACCCGGAAATAATTCAGCTGAAAAAAGAGTTAAGTGTCGAGTCCTCGGTGAAACCTCTTTCAGAGACTGCTTCATATAAGATCCACAAATTTGAAAAGGATTCAAAATGGGTTCCGGGTGAGGTTTTGGTTCGGTTTGAGGATAGTTCATTAGAAGGTGGGTTTGAGGTTTGGCAATTCAAGGACAAAAATATCGATATTCAAAGGGTTGCTGAAGAGATTTCGAAGAATAAATTTATAAAATTCGCGGAACCCAATTTTGTACTACAACCCTCATCTACCCCAAACGATAAATATTTCAGCAGAATGTGGCATCTCAATAATACAGGCGCTCCTTTTTTGGAACCAAAC
>MGRR01000071.1:3332-5663 GCA_001798265.1 Deltaproteobacteria bacterium RIFCSPHIGHO2_12_FULL_43_9 | reverse complement strand
CCGTTTCTCTTTTCTTCCCGTGTATAAGCTATGAATCTTTAGGGGTTCTTCAATAATGGAGCCAACGGTCATTCTGGGATTTAAAGAGGCGTAGGGATCCTGGAAAATAAACTGCATCTCTCGTCTCTGCTCCCTTAATCTATTCGGCGAGAGAGATAAAATATCGACACCTCCCAAATAAACCTCTCCGGAGGTCGGCTCTATTAATCTTGTGATGGCCCGGCCAAGTGTGGACTTTCCACATCCCGACTCCCCAACGAGTCCCAGGGTTTCCCCTCTTTTAAGCGTAAAACTAACCCCCTGCACCGCCTTAACGCTTGCTACCTCGCGTGATAAGAGCCCTCCACGAATCGGAAAATACTTTACCAGATTCTTTACAACAAGAAGATCTTCACCCTTTGCTATGCCCTTAAAGTGTTCTTTAGACATTGAAACATGCCACCCAATGATTTGGTCGTTTTTCTTCTAATTCCGGCTCTGCTTCCCTGGATAAACCATTTACCAAGGGACATCGATCCTGAAATCTGCATCCCAGAGGGAGGCTTAAGAGATCGGGAACGATACCTGGAATGGTTTCCAGTCTTTCATGTTGTTTTTCCTCGCCATATTTTGGAACACTCTTCAATAATCCCACAGTGTATGGATGCATCGGGTGATGGAAGATTTCATCAACAGATGCGTACTCTACAATCTTCCCGGCATACATAACGGCAACCTCATTGGCGGTTTCAGCCACAACACCAAGATCATGCGTTATAAGAAGAATTGACATGCCTAATTTAGCCTGCAGCTCTGACAGAAGCTCTAGAATCTGCGCCTGTATTGTTACATCGAGCGCCGTAGAGGGTTCATCCGCAATTAAAATGTCAGGATCACATGATAGCGCCATTGCGATCATTACGCGTTGTCGCATTCCCCCACTCAATTGATGCGGATATTCATTAATCCTTCTTTCGGGGGCCGAAATTTTTACAAGTTTCAGCATCTCAATGGCTTTATTTTTTATTTCCCGTCTTGGAAGTTGTTGATGTAATTTTATCGCCTCCATAATCTGGTTACCAACAGTAAATACCGGATTAAGAGAGGTCATCGGCTCCTGAAAGATCATGGAAATTTTATTCCCCCTGATCTTCCTCATCTCGGGTTCTGAGAGCTTCAAAAGATCTTTACCCTCATACCAGATCTTCCCATCCAAGATTACTCCCGGGGGGGAAGGAATCAGGCGCATAATAGAGAGAGAGGTAACACTTTTACCACAGCCGGATTCACCAACCAACCCTAAGGTTTTCCCTTTATGTAATCTGAAATTTACCCCGGCCACCGCCTCAAGAAGGCCACGCTCGATCTGAAACGCCGTTCGAAGATTTTCGACACGCAAAACCGGTTCCACTTTAACCCCCAATACCTAAGTATAATCTTATATCTAACTGGTTGAAAATTGACAAGAAATGTAAACATTGTCACTCAATTACGGGGGCAGCCATTTCACTCCATAGGAAGCGGGGCCGCTAGGTTTACTTTCTCAACATTTTCAAATTGCGGTATTGTAAATTTGCTTTTGGGGATATCTGGATTTATGTCGATTTCAGACCATTTGTAGACAAAAGCTGACTCCTCTGGTGGAAAATCCAAAATTGTCTCATATGGGAAAACACCCTCACCAATTTTTTGAACATTTTTATAGGTAATCTTTAATTGTAGTTGATCATCAACATATAAGACCTGCTTCCAGAGGAAGAAATCCGTCGGATCTACCCAGAATTCCCGTCTTATCCGATGATTTATGCAAATAACCCTGTACCAATTTTCCTGCTGTTCAAAATATATTAATCTCCTGTCACAGGGCGGAATTCTTGTTTGATAAAGCGCGAGGTTAACGACTTCACTCACGTCCAGATATATGGGAAAGAGCTTTGAAAGATCACCGGCAACCGGCCTCCCTGTGTATAATTTATTGGTAGAGGAATCATAGAATTTCAAACTACTATTATCCGCGACTAAAAGTGAAACCATGGAACCAAACGGATTTATTGTCTCAACGTACATATAGCCCGGGGTCTTGATGGCAATTTCCTGCTTTCCCGCAACTCTTAATTTTTGTCTATACATCTCTACTCTGGCCGTTCCCTGAAGAGATGAAATAAATGGTCTATGTCGTTCTATCTCGGCCAGGATTTTCTCCTGCTCTTTAATTAAAATACTGGTTCTGGGCTGGGGAGTGGGAGTTACTTCAGGCCTGGCACAACCGGCAACAAAAAAAAACAGGAATAAAAAACTAGTGAGCTTCTTCACGGACTTGCGGCGTATAAGCTGGAAGCCTTGTATGCACAA
>MGRR01000071.1:0-3278 GCA_001798265.1 Deltaproteobacteria bacterium RIFCSPHIGHO2_12_FULL_43_9 | reverse complement strand
CATCTACTATGGCCCCTTCCTGCTTCGCTTTTTCATGAAGTACAAGAGCTTTGCTGTAAGCGTCCCTGGCTTTCGCGCTCTCTTTCAACTTTAAATATGTATCACCAAGATGTTCGTAAATTATGGCCTCATCCGGCTGTAATTCGATGGCTGTGCTTAAATTTTCAAGCGCTTTTGAAAAATCACCACTCTGGTAATACCACCAACCAAGGCTATCCCTAATATATCCATCTTTTGGTTTTATCTGTACAGCTTTTTTAATCAAGCCCAAAGCCTTCTCCATATTTTGTTTCTTCACCACATAACTATACCCCAGATAGTTTAGGGCATTCGCGTTAAGGGGGTTTAACTTTAAAATTTTCTCCATCTGCGCCGCGGATTTCTTCTCTTCTCCAACCTTGTCATACAAAGAACCAAGATAATATAAGATCCGTTCATTGTTCTCAAATTTTACCGCAGCCTTTTCCAAAACAGCGATAGCTTTTTTCTTTTCATTTTTTGCTTCATATAAAGAAGCAAGGAGATCGTAATAAGTAGGGTTGTCGGGCTCCCTGGAAACAGCGCGATTCAAAAGATCTATTCCCTGCTGATATTCTCTCAGCAGCCTATAAAGATAGGCGCTGTGTACTACGGCCTCTGAAAATAATTCTGAGGTATCAGGTATTCTTCTAAATTCCTGAAGCGCGCTTTTATAGTCTTTATTCTCTTCGTACACCGCCGCAAGGTAGTAGCGAATTTTGTCTGCCTCCGGGCTTTTTTCCAAAATCTTTTGAAACGTATCAATAGCAAGATCATATTGTCCCAGTTCAACATAAAGTAGTCCTACTTTAACCACTGTATTCATATCATCGGGATCCAATTGCATCAGGGTAGAGAGCCGATCTAACGCCTTTGGAAAATCTTCGTTTAGGAGATAAAGACGGGCAAGACGTTTTAAAATTACAATATTGTCTCCCTCGTCATGGATTAGCTGCTCATAAAGTTCAATGGCTTTCTCGTTCTCCCCCTCTTTTTCCAATATCTGCCCTAACGATATCCCCGCGGTAATAAACGCCGGTTGAAGTCTTAAACTCTCTTCATATAGCTTTTTTGCTTCACTTATTTGGTTGAGCTCTTCGTAAATCCGTCCAATGTAATAGAATGCCATAAAATTTGACGGATCGATTTCAAGAATTTTCTTCAAGGTCAGAATTGCATCAAGGTATTTACCCTCTTCCGCCTGAAGTGTCCCGAGAAAGAGGTGCGCTTCCTGATTCATTGGATCCAGTTCCACAACCTTTTTATATTCAGCATACGCGTCAGCAAACTGTTTGGTTGAAGAGTATATCCCCCCCAAAAGGAGATGGGCATCTATGTAGTCTGGATCTAATTTCAGGGCCTCCTGGCTCTCGTCGATTGCCGAAGCCACGAGTCCCTTCTTCGCATATTCAGAGGCTAATTTTACCCTAAGATAAGGAGAATATGGATCATACATTAATGCCTCTTTGAAGGCCTCTATGGCCTTATCAGTTTCATCATTCATGGAAAAAACAACACCACGCATAAAATGTGCATCCGCAAGGGTATCTATATAGGCCCTATTTTCCACTTCGGTGGAGGCCATGAACTGTTTTGCCCACTCCTGTTGTTTTCTAAATTCCCGCTCTTCCCTTTTTAATGGACAACCAAGCAAGGGAACTACAACCAGAAGCAGAATAATGATCCTTTTACCCATTGAATCTCCCAGTGGGTAGAAAAACATCTCTTCGATTTCGATCGGATAAAATATATAAAAACTGAAGAAATTTCTGATACTTAAGTGGCTTTTTTGCCCCCTCAATTATCAAGAATTTTAAAGGAAAATTAAGATCATCTTCTTGACATATTGCGTTGACTCGACTGGCAATGATTATTATACTTTGCGCCTCCCCCTAGAATTAGGAGAAAAAAATGGTAATGCCGGGATTTACTGAATGGTTAATAATTGGAGGGGTTGCCCTCCTTATTTGGGGCCCAACCAAGCTTCCACAGCTAGGTGGCGCAATTGGTAAAGCATTAAGAAATTTTAAGACCGCGACCGCAGGCACTGATGATGCTGAAAAAGGTACAGAGAGCCTAAAAGATAAGGAATCTGAACATCCTCATGTCTAGATCATCCACCAGAATCATAAAGCGATATCAAAACCGCAAACTCTACGACACTGAAGCCAGCTCCTATGTAACGCTGGATGATATTGCTTCTATGATCAGAAGGGGTGAAGATCTGGCCGTTGTGGATAACAAAACCAAGAAAGATATTACCACGACTACGCTGACCCAAATCATATTAGAGGGGGAAAAAAAGACAAAGAGATTTTTGCCGATAGAAACCCTAAAAAACATCATACAACAGGGAAGCGGTTCTTTATCCCATTTTCTCGCCAAATCGGTTGAAAGCGGCAAAAGCTCCATAACACACGCCAAAGAAGAAGCGGAAAAACAGATAGAGGGCCTTTTAAAACGGCTTGAATCCCCCGCGAAAGCGATTGATGACCTACAAAAAAAGTTTGACGAAAAAATCCGGCAGACCGTGGAAAATTTTTCCGGCGCAAACAGCCTACAAGAGCGGATTGAAAAGCTAACCAAAAAGCTAAATATTCTTGAAAACCAGATTAAAGATTTGAAAGAGACATTTAAGGCCTAGAGGAGATCCCTCGGCTTCGCCGTCGTCATTGCGAGCGAAGCGAAGCAATCCCTCGCTGAGATCCTTCGCCTTCGGCTCAGGATGACGAATGGTCGCTCAGGATGACAAATGGTCACTCAGGATGACGAAGTTGTCATTGCAAACATTTTCGTCATTGCAACGAAGCAATCTCTTGACCACACAGCCTTGTCCGATAAAGTATTATACTTGTGAGATCAGATGCGCTTCAGTGGTTAACGCAAGAAAACGTTTATGAAAAATGGGGCAGAAGGGTTAAGGACTCCAAAGAGTTTCTCGACTCCACATTCCTGTTTAGTTACTTCTTCTCACGTGGGATATTAAAGTTCGGGAAAAAACTACTTAAAACCAACCAGCAACAGATAAGCCAATTTCTTCAGCTCACCAAAAATGAACTCTGGGCGCTATTAATAATCACAAATCTTTATCATATCGGATCATTTCAAAAACCTGTTTTGGAAACACGAAAATCTTCACAACCAAACAAGCGTCCACTGTTATTGATACATGGAATATGGCACAACAGCAGCGCGTTTTTCATGTTAAAGAGGTACCTGCGGAAATCTGGCTGGAATTATATTTTTTATATCGATCTGCA
>MGRR01000070.1 GCA_001798265.1 Deltaproteobacteria bacterium RIFCSPHIGHO2_12_FULL_43_9 | reverse complement strand
CTCTGCGTACAGATGCCATACGCCGTCTTCGACGGCTTGGCATGACGCATAGTGCAAAATGTCCGTTAAATGGGCCACCCTTCCCGATCCGATTCTGCTGACGAAACGGTCCATTTGACTACTACAACTATACCAACTATAATAGTTGATATAGATGGGAGGTTCTATGACCTTTAAGATATCCACACTAAATTTGAGGAGGAAACTTGGAGAGCTGCTTAACAGGGTGGCGCTTCGTCATGATCAATTTGTCATTGAACGTAAAGGAGAGCTTCTTGCCGCAATGGTTCCGGTTGTTCTTCTGAAACAGATTCAGCTTGCGGCCAAAATGCATCTTTTGGACATTTTATCAGATAAAAATATAAATTTAACAAATGATGAAATTGAGATAATAGCCAATGAGGCAAAGCATAAATCCAGAGAACCAAAGTCCAGTTTGGGGAAAAAAGGTAAATAAATTTGAGGGTTGTTTTTGACGCCAATATATACGTCAGTGGGTTTATAAGTCCCAAAGGACCATCTGGTCTCTTAATTAAAAAATTCATAAATGACAATGTATTTGAGTTGATTATATCCGAGGAAATTTTACGTGAGACAAGAAATTCCTTAAAGTATAAAAAAGTTATTAAATATGTGAAATTATCCGGGGACGAAATCGAATTAATCCTAAATGCAATCAGTTTGTTGGCAACAACTGTTAACCCAGTTTTTAAATATCAGGAGCTCGAAGAAGATCCCGACGATACAAAATATGTAAATGCCGCTTTAGAAGGCAGGGCTGATTACATAATAAGTGGTGATAAGCACCTTCTTGGTCTTGTGGAGGTAGAGGGAATAAAAATTGTAACAGCCAGGGCGTTTTTAAAATTGATATAAATTTTGTTTGTAACTATTCAGCAAATGTGTCATCCCTGCGGAAAATGTCATCCCTGCGCAAAACGGTCATCCCCGCGAAAGCGGGGATCTGGATTCCCGCGTTCGCGGGAATGACATCTTCGTCATCCCCGAGAAAAACGTCATCCCCGTGAAAACGGGGATCTGGATTCCCGCGTTCGCGGGAATGACATTTCGCGGGAATGACATTTCGCGGGAATGACATTACGCGGGAATGACATTTCGCAGGAATGACAAATTATCTGTGAGGTCTAGGCTCTCTGGATTTTCCTTTTGAAAACAGCCAGGAGAACCACCCCTTTGCTCCCAGCCCTGTTTTTTTAACTGTCGGTATCTGGATTGCCCTGGCGGAAGGACTCGTAGCTCGCATTTCTTTGAGATGCGAATCTAAAAGTGTATCAATAAGTTTCAGTTGCTCCTGATTTTTTGTGGTTTGCAGTGTCGCAATGGCAGCCATAGCCATCTGTTCTAATCTTGGGATACCCGATTCGTTGCTTTCCTGAATTAACAGAAAAGCTGTTCTAATCGCGAATTTCAGATTGGGCAAGGTCACTTGTGCAAGAGCCACAATCCTATCCATTGCCTCCTTTGTTGCGACAAATTCATAAGGGGTATTTGTGCCCTCAGATTGAATTAACATTCTAAGCGCCTCAATTCTTAATTCGTCTGTGAGGTGGGGTGATTCGACCGCGGATTGCATTACCTTAAGGCCCAACGGGTTTTTCCTTGCCAAAACATTCTTGAAGATATGCCGCGCCAAAACCATGTCCCTTGATATCTCTGATGAAAAGAGAAGTTGGGTAAGAATGCCATGTATCTGTTGTTCTGATAAATCGCCGGTCTCCGGGATACGCCCCAGTATATTCACCAAAACGATTCTATATCCGTTAGCTGGCGCTTGAAGTTCCCTCTGAATGACATCCGCAATGTTTGATCTATTCGAGTTATCTAGGGATCTGCCAAGAAAGAGTGCCGGGTCGTAGGGGGGATGTGATGTTTCAAGCGCTCTTCTAATATTTATGGCAGTGGTGGTGGCATAATTGTTGCCATTGTTTGGAAGGGTTTCAATAAATGCAAGGAGCCCCAGTAACCCCTCCCTTGCTGAAATCATCAGGCTTGCTTCCGGCCAGGTTCCCTCGGTTTTAGCTGTAGCAATGCTTATAAGTACCTCTATAGGAACCAGAGGGCTATACGTAGCGTTCGGCAATGGATTGCTGTTTGTTAATTGCTCTTTTGCTCTAGTTACAAGATTCTGGATTGCTGAAAATCCGCTATTCCACAGGTATCTCTCATATTGCGTTTCAAAGGAAGCTCTAGCCCCCACACAGCTGGTGTCTCCAGCGGTTTCAATCACTCTAAGTTTCGTAAGGATAACACCCATTGCATTAAATGCCTGATTTGCCGTCTGCAAAGAAAGATGGCGGAGTCTATAGATTGAGAGTAGCAGGTTCCAGTTTGTACGTAGCTTATCAATTTCTGTTGGTGGAGATTGATCGCTCGTTATAATTCGCATTGATTCTGTTTTCAGTGATCTAACAAAACTATCCAGGAAAAATCCGGAGGATTCGGGCAGGTTTAATTTTTCGAGTGCACGTTGTAGTACGATCTGCAGATTTACCAGATGTAGCAAGACAGTGTTTGCGTTTTCACTATCGGTGGCTAATGCACGCCACCTCGATTCAGTAAAATAGAGTGTTGATATAGTATTTAATACCCCTCCCACCCGTTCTGCCTGTTCACTATTCTGGGTGTTATCAGCGGTTATCTGTGAAGCGTGCGCGTTTAATAATAATAGTGATGGAATAAGGCTCTGGGGTTGGTAATTGGGTAATTTTCCGGATTCGATAATCCCCTCAAGGTTGGTCAGGATAGTCGCTGCAAGCCTCTCAATATCTCTCTCCTCATTATCCGCAAATGATGAATTTAATGAGAGAATAGTTACAATCAGGGTTAGAATGCTTTTTGATTTAAACACACTCTTGTATTGCAATTTTCAATTCCCCAGGAACAGATAGCGCCTTATCGCACAATTGATATAAAAAGAGAAGGAAAAGATTATCGGGGCTTATGATTTAGGCAGGAGCATTTGTCCTTTTCAGAGAACAATATTGATATTTTTCCTCGAAAGTGTATAACCCCTCCGAATGAGCCGGCGTGTTTGGGTATTACACGTCATTCTGAGCCGCAGGCGAAGAATCCATTGTTTTCATGCTCGACAGATCCTTCGGCTGTGCCTCAGGATGACGAGGAAATAGGGTACTCAGACATACTGGAGCGGAATAGCGTAAAAACAAGAGAAGTAATTTTGCATGAGAAAGATTTTGCTCCTCACGGTTATTACTATAAGTGCCGGCAACATCTTCAATCCACCCGATCTCTTTTCTAAACCAACCACAAAGCAGAATTCCGAACTGAACAGACTTGATCTTGGCGAATTTGGTGCGGATAAACAGCTTGCAAAAAAGATACTGATTTACGGGATTCAGGCCAAGGATCTTTATGATGAAGGACCTGCGCGCGATTACCACCTTATTAGTGAACTTGAAGAAGAATTTAGGGGGGTTACATCTGGCATTGCGCAACAAAAGCTTCATAGTGTATGGAAAAAACTTTTTTCAGGTGCCCCTGATATAAAAGATATTGCGATAAATGCGTTTGGATTAAGTATCGGGGCATTGGGAGACGAGACATTAGGGATAGAGGAAATAAAAAAACTATTTTTTGAGGGTGGATGGGATAGGGAACTTCCAGCCGCTATTTTAGATCGATTCGAGACGAGTGATTTGCCGGAGTTGGAGGAGTTCCTTGCCTCTATAGCCAGAATGAATGTCAACAGATTCCAGATAGCCGCGTTGAAGAGACTGTTTTTTGGCTGGGGGGAGGAATGGATTGAGGAATTCCGAAGATCAGTTGTGCAAAGAGATAGGCTTCTAAGGAACAGATTTTTGGACAAACTCCTAAGCCATGAAATGTACTCACATGAGAATGCGCTTGATGTTAATAGTGCCGAAAAGGTTCGTCATGTTTTTGAGATTATGAAAGAGTGGGGGGTGCCGGCGGACGTGAGGGGAGAATACTCGGCAATTATTTTAGGTGACAAAACCGTTTCGGGAGACGTTGTAAGGGTAATTCTTTTAAGAGGAGAGGAATTAATAGGTAGCGCACGCATCTTTGGTGGAATAATGGCGCGTCTGGAATCGGATGAAGAACCACGGACAACAAGAAGAGCATTGCCGCTATTTGAACATACTTTCCCCATGGGGGAGAAATCCTCTCATTATGTGGCGGAGGTGTTAGCCGCGGATATATTGCGGCCTCGTGAGAGACTACAGGCCTTGGTTGATCTTTTAAAACTACAAAATATAGACGATATACGGCCAGGAGACCATGAGTTTGAGATATTGCTCTCGGCAGGAGAAGCCGTTTCAAATCCAGCGGAAGTTTTTAGTCGTTTTTCAAGATTCGAAATAAATATGTCAATCGAGAATATAAAATATCACTGGGGGAGGGTTCTTTTCCATAGGTTGCCTGAAATTAGACTTTTGGCTCTCTATTCCCTCTCCGCCCATCCGTGTATGGAGTTGACAAGCGGAATCTCCCCCGGGGATCTATTGGCTCTACATTTTTCTCTTCCCGATCTGGAATCCCCGGATGACCTAATAAAAAAGATCGCACAAATAAGAACCCCGTTGACACTCTTATTTCTCAGGCATGTGGCAACCTCTTTAACGAACAGATATCAGGGGAACGCGTTTAGGACCTTGATCACGGAGGTTCAATTTGCGGGGATAGAGGTGGCGGAAGAGATGCTAACCTCTCTCTTTAGTGAAGGGAGACAAAGGGCGATTGAAAATATTTTAGGTATAATTGGTTCGGAGGCTAGTACCAAAGATATCTTTAGCCTCACCGCGATAGAGAGGGTTGTAGATTGGGCAAATAAAATTGCGTTATCAGAGCGCTCTATCGCAACATTTTTATCCAGAGTCGCTGAAGATACAACAATCCCTGTTGGTGAACGGGTTAAGATTCTCCGGTTAGCATCCACCGCGCTTACGCCCAACCCAGGCGTTATAGGAATTATCAGAGAATTAGCCAATAAAGAGGGGGTTGAAGAGAAGATAAAGGCTGAGGCGAGAGGCTTAGCTCATACTATTTCTAAAGCATCTAGTGAGGCGGCTGTAAGACAGAGGCCCGGTATATTGAGAGAAGGTTTGTCCGACTCTAAATCGTCGTCGAGAGGTAGACCACTCAGAGGGAGAGGGAGATAAAAGAGCAGGGGAGAGGGAGATAAAAGAGCAGGGGAGAGGGAGATAAAAGGGCCATTCGTCATCCCGAGGCGAAGCCGAAGGATCTCATTGCATGTGATTGCTTCGCTGCATCCCATTGTTATTACAGGCAATTTCTTTGTTTTTATATTGACTTTGTTTACCGGGCATGATTAAAGGCTGGTAGATCGTTTCATAAATTTTGCATATTTTCGTCATCCCGACGAAAGTTTCGTCATCCCGACGAAAGTCGGGATCTAGCTCAGGTTTTATAGATTCCGGCTTTCGCCGGAATGACAAAACTTATGAAACGATCTACTAGGTTCTTTTTGTTTAGTTGGATTTCTTGGGGGAAAGGCTATGAGGCGGATCCCGCTTATTTTGCTGGTGATCATTTTTTGTGTCTCCCTCCTTCAGGTTAACTCTTTTGCTGATCCTCCAGATTCAGATCCAACCAAAGATTTTATCAGAGGCA
>MGRR01000069.1:22640-29156 GCA_001798265.1 Deltaproteobacteria bacterium RIFCSPHIGHO2_12_FULL_43_9 | reverse complement strand
AGGGAAATTTCCTTGGAGTCAAAAATTGAATTTGGTCTGGTTGTATCAGCAGATAAAAAGGCAATGGAGCATGTGCTAATTAATCTTATTGATAATGCTATTAAATTTTCTCCCAATGGGGCATCCGTGGTTCTGAGGGCTTATGACGCTATCGAGTTTGTAAAGATCGAGGTTGAGGATCGTGGCCCGGGAATCGAGACTTCGCATCAAGATAGGGTATTTGAGAGATTTTATAAGCTAGATCCCGCGAGATCCGGTAAACATGGTGGAACGGGTCTAGGATTGGCAATTGTAAAGCATTTAGTTGAATCTATGGATGGGAATGTTGGCACTCAACCAGCCTCACCACATGGGGCATTGTTTTGGATCACCCTCCCCGGGGTTGTTCGGGAGAGTTTTGTTGATAAGGGGTTTGATAAGGAAAAAGCCTCTTTCTTAATTCAATAATGTAACCTTACCGTCATAATTCTGTAACAATAATTATATATAGTGTTTCTACTATTAAATAATACGAAGGGTTATTCATGAAATTTTGTCTTCTTTTTTTGAGTGTGCTTTTTATTTTCATTGCAACATCTTGTGCTAAATCGAAATTTGTTGAGATTGATGGATCAAGCACAGTCTTCCCAATTACAGAGGCGGTTGCGGTAAATTTTAAGGAAAAAGCGAAGGATATTCGTGTCACAGTTGGAATTTCAGGTACTGGAGGTGGCTTTAAGCGTTTTTGTAGAGGTGAAACCGTTATTAGTGGCGCTTCAAGGCCAATTAAGGAGAGCGAAATTGAACTCTGCAAACAGAATAAGATCAATTATATTGAGTTGCCTATAGCCTATGATGGTTTGACTGTGGTTGTGCATCCCACAAATACATGGGCAAAGAGTATAAAGGTTTCTGAACTAAAAAAGCTTTGGGAACCGGCGGCGAAAGGTAAAATACTAAAGTGGAGTGATCTTAGGGCTGGTTGGCCAAACAAGGAAATTCACCTATTTGGTCCAGGGACCGATTCTGGAACATTCGATTACTTTACGTCGGCAATTGTTGGCAAAGAGGGGATGAGTAGAGGGGATTACACTTCAAGTGAGGATGACAACGTGCTTGTACAGGGGGTTGCGACTGATCCACTGGCATTGGGCTATTTCGGTTTCGCTTATTATTGGGAAAATAGGGAGGATAAAAATGCAAAACCTCGCTTGTCCGCGGTTGCGATAGATTCTGAAACGGGAAAACCGCCCATAGTTTCATCGTTTGAAACGGTATCCAATGGTACCTATCAACCACTTTCCAGACCAATATTTATTTACGTGAATTCAGACGCGCTCAATCGTTCTGAGGTGAAGGATTTTGTAGCTTTTTATCTTGAACAAAGTAGTACCAAGCTGATACGTACGGTTGGATATATAAATTTACCACCGGTAGCCTTAAGGCTTGTTAAGGATAGGTTTACAAATAGGACGATAGGAACGGTTTTTAATGGAGCGAAAGCAGGTACAACGGTTGAAAAGGTGTTACAAGCAAAGAAATGATGGATAATACGCACAAACAATCCATTTCCATAGAGAGAATACCCCTTGAAGAGGCTTCGAGGGGTATTCGTCTCTTTAAAGAGGGATTAATTAAATATCTTCTTGTTTTTTGTAGCTTAGTATCAATTTTTACTACAGTCGGCATCATTCTTGTCTTGGCTTTTGAGACCATAGAATTTTTCAAGGTAGTACCCTTGCGGGAGTTTTTATTAGATACGGAATGGACACCATTATTTTATGAAAAACACTTTGGAATATGGCCCTTATTGCTTGGAACAGTTCTAACCTCCGCGATTGCAATAGTAGTTGCACTTCCATTTGGTATATTTGCAGCAATTTATTTGAGTGAATTTGCTTCAGAGAGAGTGCGAAAGATTGTAAAACCTGCCCTTGAGCTTTTGGCCGGGGTTCCTACAGTAATTTATGGATATTTTGCCCTTTTAATTGTTACCCCCTTTTTACAAAATGTAATTCCAAATCTTTCCGGATTTAACTCTATAAGCCCCGGGATTGTAATGGGGATCATGATTATTCCACTAATATCTTCTCTTAGTGAGGATGCGATTTATGCCGTGCCACAGGGTTTAAGAGAGGGGGCTTATGCGCTTGGTGGGAGAAAACTTCCTACTATTTTCAGGGTTGTAATACCAACAGCCTCTTCTGGCATTGTGGCCGCAGTAACTTTGGCAATATCGAGGGCGCTCGGTGAGACAATGATTGTAACAATAGCCGCAGGGCAACAACCGAGATTCACTCTGGATCCTCGAGTTCCTATAGAGACGATGACCGCGTTTATTGTTCAGGTAGGTCTGGGTGATGCTCCAACCGGCACCCTGGAATATAAAACTCTTTTTGTTGTTGGATCGATGCTGTTTTTAATGACCTTTGTAATGAATATGTGGAGCCAAAGGCTTAAAGGGAGATTTCAACAGGAAATATGAAATCAGGCTGGAGAAGTGGAAGATTATTGGAATCTATTTTGAAAGTAGTTTCACTACTTGCTGTCATTATTCCCCTTCTTATTCTTACCTTTTTTCTTATTACCGTCTTCCTGGATGGCGAATCAAGGCTCGTGCCGCAGTTTCTTACAAGTTATCCATCCTATAAGCCCGAGGACGCGGGTATTTTGCCCGCCCTGGTTGGCAGTATTTATTTGATAATTCTTACATCCGTAATAGCGGTTCCAATTGGTGTTGGATCTGCAATTTACCTTGAAGAATATGGAAATGGTGGATGGCTGGATAATTTAATTGAAATTAACATCTCAAATCTTGCCGGGGTTCCGTCAATATTATATGGCCTCCTAGGTTTAGAGTTATTTGTCAGGGCATTGTCCATGGGGAGGAGCCTTCTTGCGGGTGCTTTTACAATGGCCCTACTTGTTCTGCCAATTGTTATTACTGCTTCGCGGGAAGCCTTACGTGCTGTACCGAGTTCTCTGAGAGAGGCTTCGTATGCCCTGGGTGCATCAAGATGGGAGACTATATGGCAGGTTGTTCTACCTATGTCTGCTTCAGGAATTCTCACGGGAGTGATACTTTCGGTATGCAGGGCAATGGGGGAGACAGCCCCACTCATCTTTTTAGGGGCTCTTACATACCTGGCTTTTCTGCCGGATAGTCCGATGTCGCCTTTTACAGCACTTCCTATTCAGATTTTTAACTGGATCTCAAGACCGCAGGCCGGTTTTGCCGAAAATGCCGCGGCAGGGATAGTGGTTTTAATGGTTGTTTTGCTACTTCTAAATGGAATCGCGATTTATTTTAGAAACAAAATGCAAAAGAGGATATAAATACATAGAGATTGCTTCTGAGGGCATTTCTGGTAATTTTAATCTCTTTAAAGCAGGCAAGGTTGAGGAGCAACGATTGAGTTCGAGGAAAACAAAATTCAGGACCGAGGGACTATCCGCATGGTTCGGATCTCATCAGGCCCTGAATAATATATCCATGAAGATCCTTAAGAATGAAGTGAATGCTATTATTGGTCCCTCGGGTTGCGGCAAATCTACTTTTATTCGTTGTCTTAACAGGATGCACGAGGTAGTTCCTGGTGCAAGGGTTTATGGGCATGTTTACTTAGATGAAAAGGATCTCTACGAAGATGGTATAGACCCTGTTCTCCTTAGAAGGAGGGTTGGAATGGTATTTCAGAAGCCAAACCCTTTTCCATCCATGAACATAAGGGAAAATGTTCTCTCCGGTTTAAAATTAACCCATAGGCTTAAAAAAGATGAGGCAGATGAAATAGTTGAAAGCGCACTACAGCAGGCAGCGCTTTGGGATGAGGTTAAGGAGCGATTGAATAAACCTGGCACCTCTCTTTCGGGTGGGCAACAGCAACGACTCTGTATTGCAAGATCTTTGGCCGTGAATCCAGAGGTATTACTTATGGATGAGCCATGTTCTGCTCTCGACCCGGTCGCGACGGTCCGCATTGAAGATCTTTTACATAAGCTGAAGGAACAATACACGATTGTGATTGTTACTCATAGTATGAGTCAGGCAGCCAGGGTATCTGACCAAACGGCATTTCTTTTGATGGGTGAACTAATCGAGGTGGAACAGACCAATAATCTTTTCACCCATCCACGTGACAAAAGGACAGAAGATTACATAACGGGTAAATTTGGATGATTGGGTGGAAAGGAGTATCAATTTTAAAATGCGCCATACAGATACAGAATATGAACATGAATTAAGGGAACTAAGGGAGAGGCTCCTACTTATGGCTGGTAGGGTGGAGGAGATGATTGCCCAATCCGTGAAGGCAGTCATGACACGAAACCCCTATTTGGCAAATGCTACAATTGAATCAGACAAGAGAGTCAACCAGGATGAAATAAAAATAGATGAACTATGTTTAATTATCCTTGCCAAAAGACAACCGGTTGCATCAGATTTACGTTTCGTAACGCTAGCATTAAAAATGGTTACCGATATTGAACGTATAGGAGATTTAGCGGTTAATGTCTGTGAACGCGCCATAAAATTGAGTGACAAACCGGAATTACAACCTATAAATGATATTTCCGTAATTTCCGCACTTGTTCAATCAATGATCAAGGATGCGATTCAGGCATTTGTGGTTGGTGATCCTAAAAAGGCCCAGCTTGTCATTGATAGAGATGATGAAGTGGATCATTTATATCAAAAAATCTTCAGGGATATATTGGAAATTATGATTAAGGATCCATCTGTTATAGAACAGGGTATAGAGATTCAATCTGTCGCGAAGCTTCTTGAAAGGATGGCGGATCACAGCACAAATTTGGCAGAGCAGGTTATATTTATGGTCAAGGGCAAGGATGTGCGTCATCACGGAAAGCTCGAAACAAATAACAAGATTCACTAATTAGATATTTTTAACCCTTCTCTCTACCTTAATTCCCCTTCTCTCTAACTCCTTAATGTAATTTGTCTGATTTACACTCTTCTCAAGAGGAACAGCCCCGGTTGGTGTCTCTCCGTGTGCCATCATTATTGTTATTATCGTTGCTGAAAAAGCCGTGCATCTTGCCATTGCGGAGAACCCGGTCGCTGGATCCTGTAAGTCGAGGACATCATACGTTACCGCCACCTTTTTCCCACCCTTTGTGCCTGAGCAGGTTGTTCTTAAAACGATCAGATCGGGATCATCGGGGAATGAGATTTTAGGAGCAATAACCGCGCATGCAAGGTCACGGGGGATAACATTTGCGCCCTTTACATAGACAGGTTTCATATCTAACAGTCCAAGCGCTCGTAATGTCTGTATCTTCTCATAGTGCCCTTTATATCTGACTGTTTTGTATTCCCACGTTTTGATCTTGCCTTCGAATGTCCAGGGACAGGTAGATGTTGCTCCTGTCGTAGTAAAGGCCTCACACTTTCCTAATGGTTGAGGGAACTCAATCTCTTCATATCCATCGAATGTTTCGACCTCTGTTACCTTTCCATTTCTCAAAATCCAGGCCTTGCCGAAATAGTTATTTAAAAGACCCTCCAGGCTGAAAACCAATTTATAACCAAGGGGGGGCTTAGGATGTTGTGGAAGGCCACCACAGCGGACCTGAACCGAATCACATGTATCCAGCCATTGAATTGCATGAACCGCAAAATGATTTCCCATTCCCGGCATTACTCCGCAATCCGGGATTATTGAAACGCCAGCCTCTTTGGCCTGCCTGTCCAGCTCCAGTTCTTGTCTAACCGTAGGGGTGTCGCCACCGAGGTCATTAAAGTGCGTTTTTGTTTCAACGGCCGCTTTGGCGATTTTAGAATTTAAATAATAGGGAACAGCGCTGAGCACGGCGTCGATTGGAGTAAGAAATGTTTTTAGGTCCGATTCATTTTGAACATCTAAGGTTAGAGCCTCAACAATGTTCTTTTTTAAGAGAGTATTTACTTTTTCCGCACCGAGCTTTGCCTGCTTTTCATTAGTGTCGGATAAATAAACCCTTTCAGCGTTCCCATATTTGGCAAGATCAAAAGCAGCCGCGATACCCTGCATTCCAGAACCTAAAACGCCGTATTTCATAGAAGCTTCTCCCAAAATAAAGTGAATTACGAAAATGATATTACAAGTAAAAGTATGTATGTCAATTAAGAAATGAGATTGATTTATCTGTTGGTGGTTCTTAAGAAGGCGCCGACCGATCCACGCTTATCCAGATCGGTTTTACCATGAATTACCTCTACATCACCATCGAGCTCTTTTGATCTGATCATTAACGCGTAGCCTAAATCCATCTCTTCAAGCGGAATTCCACAGAGGGTACAGGTCATTTGGAACGAATCAAAAATCGATTTACATTTTGGGCATGAAAAACCATTTTGTGCCAGATTTTCACTAACAACCAACTTTCTAATTAACCCCTTATTGCACGCGTCTATTGTTTTGCGTATACCTGTGACGCCACCGTTTCCTTCGCTTTTCGCGACCGTAATTAGATTTTCAACGACACTCTTTTCTGACTCCTTCTCATGCCTTTTTATTTGATCTATTATTTTGT
>MGRR01000069.1:0-22621 GCA_001798265.1 Deltaproteobacteria bacterium RIFCSPHIGHO2_12_FULL_43_9 | reverse complement strand
GGTAAGCCCTCTTTCAAAAAACCGAGATTTCTGGACTGACCAGTCAGTATGATGGACGAGTAGCCCTCCTGGTCGACAAGCTTTATTATTTGGTCAGCCACGCTTTTCGCATGCTCTTTTAGGTGAAAGTCAAAATGGTGCTGCCATTTCATGTCATTTAGCCCGCCCATGGCGTATCTGCCGGGTGTTTTATTTGTAAATGCTTCTTTTGAAAAGAATCCGCCAAATACTATTTTGTAGATCTTTGCCTCCCGGCTATCTACCGAAACCAGCAGTGTTGGCTCAAAATCATCTGAGAGCTCGATAAGCTGTTTTAAATATGGTGATTTGGCAAACAAATACTCATTTTTAAATGGAACCATTGATTTAAATGGAACAATTATAGGTATATTTGCAGCAATAAAAATTGCCAGTCCCTTAAAGTGTGGCTCAAGCTCTTCTTCCAGATATTTTAGTAGTTCCTTGTGAGATGCCTCCAGATTTTCCAGTGATGCAAGGTCGTTTTTAAATCTTGTCTTTTCCTGGCTAAAGGCATTCTTCAAGAACACCTGAACCTCTTTCCGGGTGGACTCATTAGTTCCGGACATATCAAGGTAGACACTTAATACAGACGGGGTGTCGGTTTTCACTTTTAAAAGTTCTTTAATTTCACGCTGTATATTTTGATAAAGCATCAAGCAGCCTTAATTTTATTTTTCCTGAGCAAGGTTCTCAATTTATGTTCATAATCCTTAGCAGGGACACCATGTTTTGTCATCAACCCAAGCTGAAAAGCCTCAAAGTGTTTGGAGCAGAAGCGATATTGAATTGCTCCATCCTTGCATCTTTCAGCCAGGCATAGGCCCTTGGCCATGCGTTGAGCCTCATCGACAGCGTGTTTCGTTTCAGCCACAGAGGCTGTAGCGGTGCCTGTATGGCTCTGTTTTACCTCCTGCTCCTTCTTTGGTGTGGCTACCCCACCCCCCGACGGAGCCTCTTTTGGCTTATCTGAAGGCTTTTGTTCATCTGCCATAATGTTATCCCCCGTAGTTCTGGATCGACCTAAAAGGGTAAAGGGTTGAGTTTTTTAAGCCCTATATTTTGGGTCTTAGGGGCAAGAACCTTGATTTTCCAAGGGAATTGCGTTAGCAACAAAACTTCACAGTTTTTGCTAATTTTGAGGTTATTACCATGGCCATCGGATTGTTAGGAAAAAAGGTAGGGATGACTCAGATTTTTAAGGAAGATGGAAGGGTTATTCCGGTTACCTGTGTTCAGGCTGGACCCTGCTATATTTTACAGAAGAAATCACCGGACAAAGATGGTTACTCGGCTGTCCAATTGGGCTTTGATGAGAGGCCTGAGCGGGTTATCAATAAGGCAGAATCGGGGCATTTCAAAAAATCCAAATCCACCCCAAAACGCCTTTTACAAGAGATTCGTCTTTCCCCAGAGGAGGTTGGTCAACTTGGGATTGGAGAATCGTTAACAGTAGAGATTTTCAAGCCCGGCGTGACCGTGGACGTAACCGGGGTTTCCAAAGGGAAGGGATTCCAGGGCGTTATGAAGAGGCATGGGCTAAAAGGATTTGATGCCTCACATGGAACCCACGAATTTTTCCGCCATGGTGGCGCAATTGGTAATAGAACCACCCCGGGCAGAACATTTAAGAATAAGAAAATGCCCGGTGCAATGGGAAATGATATAATCACCATTCAAAACCTGAAGATAGAAGACATCGATTCAAAACACAATCTAATAATGATTTTAGGTGCGATTCCAGGTGGACCGAATGGTTATGTGTACATTAAAGAAGGGGTAAAGGTTCCGAAAGGGAAAAGAGAAGTAGTAGTCCCATCAAAATCAAAAGCGGAAAAAGACAAAGGGGAGATACAACAGAACGCGGAAGCAACGTAATAAGGAGTTACCTCTATGGCTTCAAAAACAAAAATCTTAAATATTAGAAGAAAAAAAAGACGTCATAAAAGGGGAAGACGAAGAAAAAAACTACTTCAGGCAAAGGGGACCACGCCGGTGTTTCCCATCCATCAGACACCCTAAACACGCTCTAAATACTGACCAGTTTCAGTATTTATTCTAATTCTATCTCCATTTTTGACAAACTGTGGGACGTTTACACTGATGCCGGTTTCAAGTTTTGCCCTCTTCATTGAAGCAGATGCGGTTGCCCCTTTAATCTCTGGCTCGGTTTCGATTACTTCAAGATCCACTGTAGAGGGGAGTTCGATGGTTACGGGGGTTCCTTCATAGTAATAAACAGTAAGTACACTCTGCTCTTTCAGGTAGCCCACCTGGTTTGCAATAACATTCTTACCAATTACAACCTGATCATAGGTTTCAGAATCCATAAAATGGTAATGCTCTCCATCATGATAGAGATACTGCATAGACTTCTGTTCCAGTTGTACCTTTGTAAGATGTTCTGTGGCGCTAAATCTGTGCTCTTTCTGCAAACCAGAAACCAGACTTCTTAAGCTTGTTTGAACAAGGGCCCTCTTGTTGCCGGGGGTTAAATGTAAAACGGTCATGACAGAATGTGGTTGTCCCTGAAACTCTACGATCATTCCCGGGCGTAGCCTTGAAGCTTGGATAAACATTTATTAGGACTCCTTGGGGAGAGCGGACTTTGTATCAAAAAAGTCTCATATTTTCAAGATGATTCAAGGATTGCGCTCTTTTTTTATTCGTGCAAAAACTACCTAATCATATGAGGAATGAAAAGGATACAAAGATATCGGATGAACAGGTGAGGTATATCGCTGATCTGGCCCGTCTTGAGCTAAGTGCTGAAGAAGTGAGTCGCCTTTCGAAAGAACTGGGTAAAATTATACATTACATTGGTATATTAAATGAAATTAATACCGCTGGTGTGGAGCCCATGTATAGCTCTTTGGGTGGGTTTAGCCGTTACAGAGAGGATGGGCTTAAACCTTCTATGCCTCGGGATAGCCTTCTAAAAGAAGCACCGCGACATGATGATGAATCCATTCTGGTCCCAGTTGTAATTTCCGCCGGGTGAGGTGTGCAATGGATCTTCATTATTTAACCGTCCATGAAATAAAAGAGAAATTGGGAAAAAAGGAGATAAGCTGTAAAGAGCTTACCGAATTATCCATTAAGCGGGTAAAAAAGTTAGAGCCCCAGTTAAATGCGTTTATTGCTGTTACAGAAGAGATAGCGCTGAAAAGTGCCATGGCTGTTGATGCAAAAATAAGTAAAGGGGAAAAACTTGCACCGCTTGCCGGGATTCCACTTGGCTTGAAGGATGCTTTAATAACAAAAAATATTCCTACAACGTGTGCGTCCAAGATTCTTGGAAAATTTAGTCCTCCATATAATGGCACAGCCGTACAAAAGCTCCTGGATCAGGAGATGATTCTTATAGGAAAGACAAATATGGATGAATTTGCGATGGGTTCATCTAACGAAAATTCATCGTATGGTCCTGTTAAAAATCCGTGGGATCTTGAGAGGATTCCAGGTGGTTCAAGTGGTGGATCTGCGGTTGCGGTTGCTTCAGGAGAGGTGTTTGCCTCTTTAGGCAGTGACACCGGTGGTTCCATCCGTCAGCCGGCATCTCTAACAGGGGTAGTTGGTTTGAAGCCTACCTATGGAAGGGTGAGCAGATATGGACTGGTTGCCTTCGCATCGTCATTGGATCAAATAGGTCCATTTACCAGGGATGTTCACGATTCTGCGTTAATGTTAAACGCCATTTCCGGGTTTGACCCCCTGGATACGACCAGCTCCCAGGAATCGGTGCCCGATTTTACCAGTTATTTGTCGAAAGATTTAAAAGGTATTTGCATCGGCATTGCCGAGGAATATTTTGGAGAGGGTCTTGAAGAAGAGGTTAAGAAATCCGTACTTGGTGCGATCGATGTTTTGAAAAAGCTGGGAGCCGAGATTAAAGAGATTTCCCTTCCACACTTAAAGTATGCGATTCCAACCTACTATTTAATATGCACGGCAGAGGCGAGCTCGAATCTCGCAAGATATGACGGGGTTCGGTATGGGAGGAGAACGAAAGGAATAAAGACCCTGGAAGAGCTTTATAAAAAAAGCAGGGGCGAGGGTTTTGGTGATGAGGTTAAGAGGAGAATAATGCTTGGAACATTTGCCCTCTGTTCCGGTTATTACGATGCCTATTTTAAAAAGGCAGCACAGGTCAGAACCTTGATTACTAATGATTTCCAGAACGCTTTTCAGGATGTGGAGGTAATTGTAACACCCACAAGTCCGACTCCAGCGTTTAAACTTGGTGAAAAAATGGAAGACCCCCTAACCATGTATTTATCTGACATGTATACGATTTCTGTTAATCTGGCTGGACTCCCGGGGATGAGTCTTCCTTGCGGATTTTCAAAAAAATCGCTTCCCATTGGTTTTCAGCTCATTTCCGGCAGGATGAAAGAGGCACATATCATCAAAGTAGGTTCAGCTTATCAGACCGTAACAGAGTGGCATAAGCAACATCCTAGTTTGTTACGCGGAAGTGAGGGTTAAGATGACCTTTGAGGCGGTAATAGGGCTTGAAGTACATGCACAACTTTTGACGAGTACTAAATTATTTTGTGGGTGTTCAACGCGGTTTGAGGCATCAGTTAATGAAAATATCTGCCCCGTTTGTACTGGAATGCCCGGTGTTTTACCCGTTTTAAATAAAACAGCAGTTGAATGTACAACAAAAATGGCATTGGCCACGCATTGCAAAATAAATAATCGAAGCCAGTTTGCAAGGAAAAATTATTTTTATCCCGATCTTCCCAAGGGGTATCAGATTTCACAATATGAACGGCCGATAGCCGAGCATGGTTTTGTATTTATAAGGGTTGGAGGAGAGGAAAAGAAAATAGGAATTACAAGAATACACATGGAGGAGGATGCCGGAAAATCTATTCATCACGCGCACTCCAGTGCCCTTAATTTTAACAGGGCTGGAATTCCCTTAATTGAGATTGTTAGTGAACCAGAGCTTAAAACCCCGGAGGAGGCTTCCGCGTATATGCGTTCTTTGCGCGATATACTGCTCTATTTGGATATTTGTGATTGCAACATGGAGGAGGGGAACATTCGCTGTGATGCAAATATATCGGTAAGACTGGCTGGTGAAAAGGAATTTGGCACAAAAAGCGAGATCAAAAATCTGAATTCATTCAAATTTCTTGAAAGGGCCCTGGCGTATGAGATTGAGAGACAGATTGGTGTGATTGAGAGCGGCGGAAAAGTTCCTCAGGAGACCAGGCTTTGGGATTCCGGTAAACAGAAAACATTTTCAATGAGAACCAAAGAAAGCGCCCACGATTACAGATATTTCCCTGATCCGGATCTTTTACCGGTGATTGTTGAGCAGGAATGGGTAGAAGAAATAAAGAGGTTATTACCTGAATTACCGGAGGAGAAGAGAGACCGGTTTATCAAAGAGTATGGTGTGTCTTCTTATGATGCCGGGGTGCTTACAAGCTCAAAAGTGCTAGCTGATTATTTTGAGAGGGCTGTTAAGGATTCCAAATCACCAAAGCTTGTATGTAACTGGGTTTGTAGTGAGCTTTTAGGCAAACTGAATGAGAATAATTTAGAGATTGCATCGTCACCGGTATCTGCTGATAATATCAGAAAGCTTGTTTCATTGATTGAGCAGGGTGAGATATCCGGGAAGATAGCCAAATCTGTTTTTGAGGAGATGTTTGCCACCCAAAAAGAGCCATCAGTTGTTATAGCTGAAAAAGGGCTTAAACAGATTATGGATCCTTCCGAAATAGGAGGAATAATAGACCAGATAATAGCTGACAACAAAGGACAGGTAGATCAATACAGGGGTGGCAAAACAAGGGTATTTGCCTTCTTTGTCGGACAAGTTATGAAAATAACACAAGGAAGGGCAAACCCAGAATTAGTTAACAGGTTATTGCAGGAAAAGTTAAAGGGCTAAAATGAAAATCAACGCGGGCAGGGCAAAAAAAATCGGATTAATTGTTTCAATTGTTTTTGGAGTATTGATTCTTCTTTCAATTTTAATTCCACTGGTAGTTGATATTGATAATTTCAGGCCGAAGATTACAAGCGTTGTGAACAACAACATTCATGGAAGAGTTGAAATTGGCCATTTAAGGCTAAGGCTTCTTGGCGGGGTCGGGGCAAGTATTGAGGGAATAAAACTTTATGGAAGCAAGAATTTTGGTGAAAAAGAAATCCTGACCGTGGAAACAGCCAGAATCAAAGTATCGCTGTTTTCACTCATAACCAGAAAGCCAAACATAGCGATTATTTTAAATTCACCCGATCTGATGCTTGTGCGAAACAAAGAGGGTGTTTGGAATGTCGTTGATGTGGTCCGGAAAAAAGAAGAACCGGTTGCTGCGATACCGGCTACGCCAGAATCCAAAACAAAAGAGATGCCGGCGATTATTCAAAACTCAAAAATCAGTATCAAATTGAATAACGCGAAGGCGACTGTTAATGACATGTTGGCTGGCAAAACATCTACTATCAAAGATTTATATCTGGAACTGCGCGATGTTGCATTGGATTCCCCCATGAAATTCAGGATTAGTTTCGATGCTACCGGGGATTACAAAAATTATAATATTGTGGGCGTTATCAGTAGCGAAGGAAGATTAAGGGTAAAGTTCAGGGAGAAAGAAATAGATAGTGGATTTTTAGATGCGAAATTTAACTGTAAGGGTGCGGATTTCGAGCAAAAAGGTGTATTTAAAAAAGGAGAAGGTGTTCCTTGCGAATTTAATATAGATGCCGATATCAAAAATAATGTTCTCGTAATTAAAAATGCGAGCGCCACACTTCACACACTTAAGGCGCAGGTAGAGGGTAAAATTGAAAAGCTGACTACCGAACCATCCGTAGACATTAAATTTTCAATGAATAAGGTTAGGTTAAAGGAGTGGGGCGAGATCTTGTTAGCGTTACAAAAGAGTCCTATGTCGGCGGATCTCTCTATGGATTTATCAATGAAGGGGTCTCTGAAAAAGCCCCTTTTCTTCGGAGCACTTGAGATCAGTGATGGCAGTGGCAAAATAAGCGGTATTGCCACCCCGATAAGTAATTTAAATGGAAAGTTTTCCATGAGAGGCGAGGAGATAGTAATTGAGAAACTTAAATTTAATGTTGGTAGAAACCCCATCGATATTTCAGGCCGATTAACGAATTTAGCAAATCCATATGTGGAATTTTCGCTTGTAACCCCTGCTATCGATTTAAATGAGGTATTTGAAAAGAGCAGCGGTAAACCTGCTCAGCAGTCTTCACAAGAGGAAATCCAGCAAGAATCCGTGACGCAAAATAAGGGCCAAAGGAGCAGTAATTTTGTTTTCTTAAACAAATTTAGTGGCAAAGGAAATATAAAGATTAGCCAACTGAGGGTTGGGAAGGCGAACCTCTCTAATTTTTCCGCAGCTACGACAATTGGGGGAGGTGCCCTCAGTGTTGTTCAGACGGCAAACGCGTGGGATGGTGAGATAAAATCAAACACGATGTTTACATCAGGAGGAGGATATAAATTCAATGGCTCTGTGGATAATCTGAATCTTGTCTCTATGGCAAAAGATTTTGGTTCTAAAGAGGCTGCTTTTAGGGGACATCTTTTTGGAAATCTGAATGTGTCGGGTGCCGGATTATCGCTGAGTGATATGAAAAGAAATCTGGCTGGTTCGGGTTCGATGCGTGTTACCGAGGGAGAACTGGCCGATCTTAACGTGGGAAGACAAGTTAAGGCCGCCCTGGCTACTATTTCTGCGCTTAGTGGCGCTCCAATCCATCAAAAGGATTTTGATCAGAAATTTCAGAGAATTTCCGCCGATATTCAGATTGGAGGAGGAAGGATTCAAACCAACAACGCAGTTGCGACAACCAGCCAAATTGACCTGGATGGTGCAGGGTATGCAACATTAGATCAAGCCCTGAATTTTCATGGAACCGTCCATATTCCGCCTGAATATGTTGTAATAATGGGAATTGATTTAAGAGATAAATCTGGAAAGGTTCCACTTCCATTTCAATTGACAGGAACAGCATCCAATCCTAAATTTAATCTCGATGTTGCGAAATTGGCTGCTTACATTGCAATTAAGGTTGCTGCAAGTGAAATTAAAAGGAGGCTTATTGGAACGCCTGGGACCGGGGATTCACCTGTCCCTGTTCCTATACCAATTCCGATAGAAGAGCTTTTTAAGAGGTAGTATGTCGTTGTTTAAACCCTTGTTATGGAAAATAAATTACCTGGAGCTGCTAGATCAGAGGGTCCTACCGCATCAAATCAGATACATTAATTGTAAAAGCGTTGATGATGTCGCCGAGGCAATAAAGAATATGACGGTCAGGGGAGCACCCGCGATAGGAATCACGGCGGCATTTGGGATGTATTTAGCTGCAAAATCAGATTCATTTCACATCTTGCTTAAAGAATTGGAAGAAGCTGCAACGCATCTAATTTCAACCCGTCCGACGGCAGTGAATTTACGATGGGGAGTTGAGAGGATGCTGCATAAAGCGAGAAGCTGCGATGGAAGAGATGGTAAGGTAGTGAAAAAGATACTCCTAAAAGAGGCGAAGGATATTCATAAAGAAGATATTGAGATGAATTTCAGGATTGGAAGATTTGGCGCGGAGCTTTTACCAAAGGATGCGGTCGTATTGACACACTGCAATGCTGGCGCGCTGGCAACCGGTGGACATGGAACAGCGCTTGGAATTATTCGTGAGGCCTTTTCACAAGGAAAATTAAAACACGTTTACGTCGATGAAACCCGCCCAAGATTACAAGGCTCACGACTAACGGCATGGGAATTGATCCAGGAAAAGATTCCGATGACCCTTATTTCAGACAATATGGCTGCATATATGATGAAAACCAGGAAAATAGATGCGGTTGTTGTGGGGGCAGATCGAATAACAGTTAATGGTGATGTAGCGAACAAGATAGGAACATATTCTCTCGCTATTGTTGCCAATTTTCACAATGTTCCATTCTATGTCGCGGCGCCGTCCTCAACTATTGATTTTAAACTTAAATGTGGTTCAGAGATTCCAATAGAAGAGCGAAGTGGTGATGAGGTTCTGTTTCCTTGTGGCAACGATAACGACTCAATAGCCCCCAAAGAGGTTAGTGTTAGAAACCCATCATTTGATATAACGCCATCAAGCTTGATTTCAACAATTGTAACCGAACGGGGTTTATTTAAGCAGCCATACGATTTTAAGACAAAAAACCGAGAAAAAAATTCATAGTGTGTAAATAAAATAAACAGATTTCTAAAAATTCTTTATCATATTTAAGAAACTTATCTTTTTCCCGTCTTCTTAGCCATTTCTAAAATAGTGTTCAGGTCTCGCACTTACGCCAAAAAGAATTATATAATAATTACAGATGGTTATATCATTTCCGAAGATGGCCCCTACTTTGCACAAGCTCCTAGGTCTCAGGGGGAAGGGGTGTGAGTCAATTGCATAGTTGGAGTGCAGGGCATAAAAAACGCCGTTTCCTACTCCTGGATTCTCAACCAAATCTTAAGGGCATTCAGCGATGTGCGAAGGTTTTAAGAGGATATTTTAAGGATTCGGAATGTGATCTCAGTAACCTTGATGATTTGAAAAATAAATATTGGGCACTGGGGGTTTATGACGCGATTGTTATTCGTTGTTCCTATTGTGAAGATGATACTATCAATTTTATAGATCAACTTAAAAGAAATCTTAAAACGCTACCAGTAATCTTATTGTCTGCCAAAGCAAATCAACAACGCCTTATTCATGCCTTTAAAATAGGGATAGATGACTACATGAGGGGTTATCCCAACACCCTTTGGCGCGTCCCGTTGAAAATAGAAAAGATCATAGAAAGGAATGAACTGTCCAAGCGCCTTCGTGGTGAGCGGGATTTTTCAAAAAGGTTAATTGAAAGCGCCAACGCTATGATAATAGCTGTGGATTTTAATGGCAGCGCCCTTCTATTTAATAGAAAGATCGAAAAGTGTACTGGTTATTCCAGGGATGAAATTCTTGGAAAGAATCTGATTGAGGCATTGATACCGCGAGAAAGGAAAAAGGAATTATACGACTTGCTTCTTTCTTATAAAAATGAACATGTAATACCTGTGATGGATACACAGTTCCCGTTAAAGATAAAGGATGGAAGGATTCTTCTCACCTCATGGAATGCCAATGGCCTGCGTGATTACGATGGACAGCCAATTGGTATGATTGGTGTTGGCCACGATATTACCGCGATGAAGCGTCTTGAAGAACGCCTCCATGTCTCCGAGAAGCTTAGAACCCTCGGAGAATTGGCCTCGGGGGTTGCACATCACTTTAATAATCTTTTGGGGATAGTGCTGAGAAGAACAGAGATTTTAGAAAAGCACCTAAGTGGGCGTCCGAATTTGATTACGGATCTTGAGGTAATTCGCCGCGCGTCACTGGATGGTGCTCAAACGGTAAAAAGGATTCAAAATTTTGCCAAACAGGAAAAACCACTTTTTGTGGATATCGACCTGAATGAAATACTGCAGGAGGTTGTGGAGATTACAACTGTTAAATGGAGGGACGATGCCCTAAAAGCGGGTGTTAAAATCCAGGTTGATTCAACCTTTTCTAAAATCCCAAAAATATCGGGCAATGCTCCCGATTTAAAGGAACTTTTTACTAACTTAATATTGAATGCGGTTGACTCGATGCCTAATGGGGGGCGCATATTTCTTGAAACCAGGCTAGAGGATGATCATATAGTTGCGATTTGCAGAGACGAAGGTATCGGGATGGGTAATGAAACATTGCAAAAAATATTCGATCCGTTTTTTACTACCAAAGGGACTAAGGGCAATGGGTTAGGCTTAAGTTTGGCATATGACATTGTTCGAAAACATAAAGGTGATATCACGGTAACCAGTGAAACCGGGAAAGGCACGGAGTTTAAGGTTAGTTTTCCACCCGCGCAATTGGGTCAGGCTACAACAACCGATGAGTTTAAAGTTGAAAACAAACAAAAAGTGCTTGGACAGAGCGTGCTTTTGATAGACGATGAAGAGGATTACAGAAATTCTACGGCAGAACTATTGAAGGATTTCGGCCATAAGGTTTATACCGCCGCTTCCGGATCAGAAGCGCTAAATTATCTCGGCAACCAAGACATAAAATTAGATGTTGTTCTCTCAGACCTGACAATGCCCGACATGAGTGGTTGGGAGGTGATAGATCAGATCAAATCTTGCAGCAAAGAAACCAAAGTAATAGTTGTTTCAGGCCATGGAGGCTTTTTGGAGAATAACGATTTAAAGAAACATTCAGTAGATTACGTTCTTTCAAAGCCATGTACCGTTGATCAGGTGCATGAAGCCATCGAGAAGGTGAAAAAAATATGAATGTGGCAGAATGGTTGGAGGCCTCGGTTGCCGGTATTATCAACGTCGATTATTCAAGAAATATTATTTTCTGGAATAATGGAGCGGAAAAAATATTTCAATATAGAGCGAGCGAAATTATCGGAAAATCGGTGATGCTTCTTGTTCCCGGAGAGAAGGCACAAAAAGAGGCGGAGGCTATTTTAAAAGCCCTTCGTACAAAGGGCTTTCTGGAAGATTATCGAACCACGGGTATTCGTAAGGATGGCAGTAGATTTCATGTTTTGGTTACGATCTCGTCTGTAAAAGATGGACATGGCGAGATAATCGGCGGAACGTATGTCTTTCGCGACATTACCGAGCAGTTAAGGATCGATGAAAGACTTAAGGCTTACGCAAAAGAACTGGAAAGGGTAAATAAGACTCTTCGCGAGACCCAGCAACAGCTTGTGGAATCCGAGAAGAAGGCTGCGATAGGCATTCTTGCGGCAGGTGTCGCGCATGAAATCGGCAACCCGCTGTCTTCGATATCTTCACTGGTGCAGCTTACATCGAGAAGAGAAAGTGATCCAAATGTCTTAAAAACCATGGAACAAATTTCTAATCATATTATCAGGATATCAAAAATAATTCAGTCACTGGTCGATGTCGCAAGGCCTCGAATTGATGAAAAACAGTTATTACAGGAGGGGAAAAATGAACCTATTTAGAATTCTTGTTGTAGATGATGAAGAGACTATCAGGGAAGCGCTTACTTCCGTTCTGAGTGAGGAGGGATATGAAACAGAAGCGGCCTCTGACGGCAGTGAGGCGATAGCCCTGCTTGCGAAAGGAAGCAGCTATGATGTTGTTATATCGGATATAAAAATGCCGGGGATTGATGGCTTTGGGCTACTGAAAGCGGTTAAGGAAAAGCTTCCGCAAAGTTGGTTCATTGCCATTACCGCGTTTGGGTCCATGGATTCCGCCATTAGGGCGTTAAAAGAGGGAGCCCATGATTTTATAACCAAGCCACTAATGTTTGATGATATTCTTACAAAGGTACGTCACATAAAGGATTATCAGTCACTTTCCACCCAATATCAGACATTAAGGGATGAGATAGAAGAGAGATTTAATTTTGATAATATCATTGGTCAGGGACCGGAGATGGTCGAGGTTTATCGCCTGGTTCATAAGGTTTCGAATGATGAGGGTACAATTCTTATTACGGGTGAAGCCGGGACTGGTAAAGAAATAATCGCGAAATCGATTCATTATAATTCACCAAGAAGGAAAGGTCGATTTTTGTCCGTTAACTGTAATAGTTATTCCACCGAGATTCTTGAGCGCGAGTTGTTTGGTCATGACCAGAATGGGCTTCTCTATTCGAGTCCGTCAAAGGGGACTCTCTTTTTAAATGAGATCTGGAGGCTCTCGTTGCCATTGCAAAAGCAGTTTTTAAATGCGCTAAGCGGCAAAGAAGAGGCAAAGGCGGTAAACGTAAGGGTTATAGCCGCGACCAGCAGACAGTTATCGCGCCTTGTAGAGAAGGAGGAATTTCTCGAAGAGCTTTTGTACATGATTAACACGGTTGAAATAAAGATGCCTCCGCTTCGACAAAGAAGGAACGATGTTCCATTTTTGGTTAAACATTTTATACGTCGCCTTAACTCTGAGATTGGTCGTAAAATAAAATATGCTGATGATGAGGCACTGGATATACTGCTGTCCTATAATTGGCCCGGCAATTTAAGGGAATTGAATAACGTCATTGAACATGCGTTGATTAGATGTGAGGATGATCAGGACTTTTTTACAAAACGGGAGCTCCCCTCTTATATTCTGGAAGCGCAGGAGTCGATCCTGAATGACGCGACACTAAGAAACGCGACAAGGTTCTTTGAAAAACGCCATATATCGACTGTATTAAGGAAATATCAACAGGATAAAAGGGAGTGTGCAAAAGCTTTGGGGCTTAGTCTATCATCTCTGTACAGGAAACTAGAGGAATTAAATGTAACGATCCATTAAAAGCGAATACGTCGTGATTAAAATTTAATCACGACGTATCTTTGTTCCAGTTTATGTGGTATCCTCGCTAGGAAGTATTTTGGCATTTTAAGAAAGCGCGCATTGAAATTAGGGAGGATGCCATGCGGATTCTTCTGCTGTTGTTGCCTCTTCTTTTTCCCTCTTTATCGTTTGCAATCACCCAGCAATTACCGACGCCCGAAAACACTGTTTCTGAAATAATCGATTATTCTGAACCAATAATATTTCTGGTTGAATTAAAAACCTCGTCAATTATAGAACTAAAAACCAGAAATATATTTTCTTCACAATCCATGTCTCAAATTAAAAATGAACAGAATTTGACCAAGGATGCTCTCCTCAAGCTTAAAGAGATATCGATAACAAGAGAATTTCAATTTGTATTTAATGGATTTGAGATTAAAACATACCAGCATAAAATTGGTGATATCGCAAAAATTCCATCAGTAAAAAGAATTGTAAGATCTGAAAATGTTTTTATTCCTATAACACCTGAAGATGGCGAAGATTTTGATATCCTGCTCAATGAGTCAGTTGAATTAATCGGGGCAAAGGAACTTCATAAACAGAATATTCGGGGAGAGGGGAAAACCATCGCAATTCTCGACACGGGTATTGATGCCAGCCACCCTGCCTTTTCCAAGCCCGGTAAAATTCTGGCAAAATTCAACGCAATAAAAGGTGGAACAGATGTAAAAGATGGTCATGGACATGGAACGCATGTAGCTGGAATTGCGGCTGGTGATGGCGGGGAGATTGTTGGAGTCGCACCTGACGCGAAACTGGTTGTTGTAAAGGTTCTTTCAGATCAAGGAGGTGGAACCGAGGGTGGGATTATCGAAGGGATGGAGTATATTTCTGATTTAGATCAAAACCCATCAACATATGACCCCGTAAATGTGGCGAATATGAGTCTGGGAACTCCGGCGGCTGGGGATCCAGATGATCCAATGTCGCAGGCAGTAGACAGGCTTTCGGACTATGGAGTAATTTTTGCCATTGCTGCGGGAAATAATGGTTACGTAGGAATTGCGTCCCCCGGGGTTGCAAAAAAAGCCATTACCGTTGGCGCTTCTACCAAATCCGATTTAATAGCACAGTTCAGCTCGGTTGGTCCGGTTGAAAAAACCAGTGCACTAAAGCCTGAAATCGTAGCGCCGGGTGTTAATATAAAGTCATCATTCCCAAACAATGGGTACAAGATATTTAGTGGCACATCTATGGCAGCCCCTCATGTTGCCGGCGCCGTAGCATTATTAAAACAGATTCATCCCGAATGGAAAGCAGACGAAATAAAGATGGCTCTGATGGCTACGGCGAAGAATATCCAGGGTTCATCCTCATTTACCCAGGGGTGGGGGAGGATTCAGTTAGGAGAGGCGGCAAATACAGACTTTGCGACATCCGATTCTTTTATATACCTTGGAACATTCTTTGAGTTATCCGGATCCCGGAAAATTTCCAAAGAGATTACCTATACCAATAAAACAAATAATATTCATAAAATTAAACTCAAATCCAGGAATCAGATAGCTGGAATATCCATAAACATTCCAGCCGAAGTAGAAATTCAACCAAATTCATCAAGGGTAATTCCGATAGAAGTAACCATTAATCAATCCGAGCTTTCATTTCCCCAAGGAGAAAGGATGTTTTATGAGCCCAATATTGCAATGGAAGCCAATAACAATACAATAAATTTTCCAATATATTTACAAAGAGGTATTCCAATAAAGATTCTAAAAGAAACCGGGAACCTCTTTATTAAGAAACTTGGAAGTGCATTCTATAAAATATTTATATCGAATGGCTCGCCTGAGATCTCGTTGGCGCTCAGTCCCGGGATGTACATTTTTTCATATGACGGCTACCCGTTTGGTTTTAAGGAATTTTATTTCGTAAGAAAAGAGCTAGAAATCTCAAGTACCTCGACAAGAGAGGTGAATGTAAGACCAGAAGAGACAAAATATAAAATAACCATTGATCACCGAGATTCATCGGGAGAGTTGTGCAAAAAGGTGCATCCATCAATAGGTCTTTATCAGGAATGGAATCGTGATGGATATCGGTTTAATGCATCCAGCGCGATAGGCTTTTTCGCGGATACTTCAATAGTTCATCTCTCTGAGGGAGATTATAAGTTTTCACTTACCTCAAGATGTATCAGTCAAAAAGACTTTAGTGTAATATCACGGGCTCCGACGCCTGTTTTCAAAGATGAGGTTATTGGTACGCCTCCTGATATGATTCCTGTTAAGGTTATGGTTGCTCCATATCTGCAAGGCCCAAAGTTTTGGATATCTGACATGCAGTGTCACTTTTATGGTTGCATAGGGTCACTTACATATCCCGGGACATTAACAAATTATGATACATTATGGTTCGATGGAAATGAGATGAATTTAAGGTGGTACGCGGTAAAGGATAAGAAATATATCTATGACTCATTGTCCTACTACGTCGATAAAACAGGGGTTGGTCATTTCGGGTTTTCAGGGAATTTTTACAGGCATGTTCCTTTAAAATATTTTAATTTCGGTTTTCCGCCGATGTCCTGGCAAGGAGTATTTGAAAACCGAAGCAATATTATAAGATTTAGAAATCCCAACCATTTGATGAACCCATTTATATTTGTCGATTCATCCGGTTTCATAAACTATAGATTTAATGACGGAGAAACACCATTTTTCCAGTTAAAGAGACCAGATGGAAGTGTGGAAAATGGGAAACTAAATTATGCCATTGATTCTAATAATACCCTTGCGTATTTGATTCAAACGGATCCCGGGGCACAGAAATTAACTTTATATCCACAGCAGGTAGATGGGGTATATGGTCCTGTTGATTTCTCGGTTACCGCCATAATGGATACAACTTTCGCCGATCCAAATCCACCTGTTGTCAGAAATTTGGAAATACTCTATGGCGGGTCGCCGGCATATGAAATAGATAGGGGCGGAACTGCATTGATTCAATTTGAGGCAAGGGATAACGAATCAAAAGAGCCTTTAAATATATTAGTTTCGGTAAAGCCTACGACGGAAGTTGGATGGACGACAATCCAAGTTTCACATACAGGTTCAATCTATACAACCATGTGGAGTCCTGTGGCAGGCGGGTTACATGATCTCAAAATAGAAGCAACAGATGAAAATGGGAATAAAACGGTGATAAGTCAGATTGGCGGAATATACGTTAATTGACCGTTCGCATCTCGTATCGGTTGAGTTTGTTATATAAGGTTTTAATCGTGATTCCGAGGGCCCTCGCGGCTTTTGTCTTGTTCCCTTTAAAAAAGTCCAGGGTTCTCAAAATATGCCCCTTTTCAACATCCTCAAGTGGCATCGTAGCGCTAAACTCGCCGCTCTCGATGCGGGTTTTCGGAAATCTTATATGATAACTGATGTCATCGAGAGCAATGGTTTCGTTATCCGCAAGAATCTTCATTCTTTCAATGGCGTTTTGCAGCTCTCTTATATTACCAGGCCAGTCATATTGCCTTAGTATCTCCATTGCGTCAGGAGAGAGCTGTTTGATTACTGTTCTGCCAAATTTGCTGTTTTTCAGGAAGAAATTAACCAATTGCTCGATATCCTCTTTTCTCTTTCTAAGAGGTGGTACGCGCAAGGTGATTGTATTAAGCCTGTAAAATAAATCTTCGCGGAATCGACTTTCTCTGACCTCTTTCTCCAGATCTTTGTTCGTAGCGGAGATTATTCGCACGTCGACCCTCAGGGGTCTCTTGCCACCGACCCTGTAAATCTCACCCTCCTGAAGAAATCTTAAAAGCTTTGCCTGTATACCAAGCCCAAGTTCTCCAATTTCATCCAGGAATAATGTTCCAAGATTTGCTGTCTCTACGAGGCCAATTTTTAAGGTGTGCGCTCCGGTAAATGACCCCTTTTCGTGACCAAACAGCTCACTTATAAGGAGTGATTCCTGAAGAGCGCCGCAGTTGATTGTTACATATGGTCTGGAATGCCTTTCACTCTTATAATGAAGCTGTCTCGCTATTAACTCTTTCCCGGTGCCGCTCTCCCCCTGGATAAGAACGGTTGCATCTGTCGGGGCGACTTTATCAACCATGGAAATTAATGATTTAAGAACGGAGCTTTCACCAATAATTTCAATCTGCTCATTTTTTGTAATCATCTCCTTTAAGGCTTTGTTTTCCTGTTTCAGATATTTTTGTTGTTCGAGAATCTGTTCATTCGCCTTTTTTAGTTCCTCGGTCTTTTCGTCAATCTTATGTTTTAAGAGCGTATTAAAAGATTTCACTTCGGCATGTAATCTTCCGTTTACAATGGAGATTGCAAAAAGATTGGCTATGGTCTCAATTACAATTTGGTCTGAATGGCTGAATGCATTAAGCTCATCGCTTTCGATGTTAAATACGCCTAATAATCTGTTGTTATGTTCAACAGGCGTAGCTATTTCGCTTTTATATTCAAATGGTTTTAATGCGAAGTAGAATGGATCTGCGGATGTATCACTGCAGATATAGGTCTTACAGTTACGAACAGTCCAACCAACAATTCCTTTATCGATAGGCAGCTTGTATCCTATAGGTAAAACCTCGTCTCTGTAGCCAGCCTGGGCCCGAAGCACCACTTCATTGCAGTCAGGGGTGTAGGACCAATAGCCCAACGCATAATAAGAAAAATGCTCCTGGATTATCTTAACGATCTCACTGTAGAGCTTTTCAGGGTCTAGCGTAGTCAGGACCTTATGGCCGACCTCAGAGATGATACGTAATTGCAGTTCGAGTTTTTCATCAGGCGTAAGCCTTCGATCTTTATCGAGAGTTGCTCCCTGTAATTCAAGCATTAATACCCCCTTGATGTTCACTCGATTTAGGATAAACGTCGATTTTCAAATACTTCCTACAACATATCCGCCAATCAACTATGCTTAGCTTATGTGGAGGGGACTATATAAAGATCGCCCTATTAGTGCAAGTAATTTTTTCAAGAATAGAGGATATTCTCTATATGTTTATAATTTTCATGGTAAAAAATTCTCAAATATAATAAAAATGACTTACATTTATTAGACAATTTTTGTATATCTATTGAGAATAACTGGATTTTATTAGGATTTATATTATTGACACAAGGAATACATTTTGAAAAAATCATCTTGATTAATAAATATAACATTTACTACAAAAAAGTACTATAAAAGCTTACTGTATTGGCCTGTGGGCCATTCACTTTTCCAGTTGCTGAACCTATTTAATGGAGAATTAATAAAAAATGGAGATATTTTTGCATTTTTAGTTTCATCTCTGTAAGAGTCTACCATGCAATTAGCGGTTAGCCGATGCTTGGGATTTATTCTCGCGATCCTCTACTTTCCTGTGTTGATTACCTTGGGATTTCAAAGAAGGGTCACAAATTTCCAAAAATATTGGGAAAAGGCCGGACGACCATTAATCAGATGTGGATGGCATGAAGACATTATTGCCTCTATGTATCGCTACTCGTTCAGAAATATGTGTGTAATGGCTAGTGAAAGTAAGGATGGGGAAATCATCACGTCCGGGCTCAAGGTTCTTGGATTCAAGGTTGCGAGAGGTTCAAGTTCCCGGGGAGGGAGTGGCGCTTTTAGGGGGATGCTAAAAGCCTTCAGGGATGGATGGAACATATCCCTCATGGTGGATGGACCTAAAGGGCCACGTCGGGTTATAAAACCAGGTATTCTTCTTCTTGCAAGCGCTACAGGCACGCCGGTTATACCAGCAATTATCGTTGTGAAATGGTGCATAAGGGTTAATAGCTGGGATCATATGATAATTCCCATACCGTTTAGCCCATCGGTTGAACTGAATGGAAGGCCTATTATGGTCCCCAGGAATCTGTCTGAAAATGAACTTAGGTATAAATTACAAGAATTGGAAAATGAATTTAAAAATCTTGATAAAAGAGCGGAAGGTGTATTTGTCAGAAGAAGGGTATGGAATCTTGCCGGAGGTTAATCGTTTTTCTTTTTTTCGATGCTAATCTTATATGTCTCGATTAATTTTTTAACCGCGTCCCGTACCTCTTCAGATATTTCAATCTCCTGCATGACAATTTTGTAGTACTGTTTTTCATCTAATAGCGCTGATAAGGGACGAATAGTTTTATCCAGCCTATTTAAAAACAGGTTCTGAAGTTCATTCAAAAACTGCTCTTCAGGTTTTCCCATCTTTTTTCCTTTGTCGCTGCTAGCGCATTCGTCATTGCGAGCGAAGCGAAGCAATCTTTTTGTTGGAGATTCCTTCGGTCGCTGCGCTCTCTCGGAATGACGATTGCGTCATTGCGAGTGAAACGAAGCAATCTACTGTTGGGATCGGGCGCAGCTAGCCTCAACTTTAATAATATATGAATTAATCTGAGGGTCTATTTTAATAATCTAATAATATCAAGTAGTTATACGATGGGGATTTCCTAAAAAAATCCCTGTTTTCAATTAGTTATGGAGTCACAACTTAAGAGGCCTTCTTTGAGTTGCCGATTAGCTTATTATGATCGGCATAATGTGCCTCTTTTCCCTTATGTTCTTTTCTGCTGAGACACAAAATTCAGCGGGTCTGGTTCCCCCAAATCCGGAAATACAAGCCGATTTTACGCTGGAGGAGAAGGTCGGACAGTTGATGATGATAGGATTTGAAGGGACCCTTCCTACAGAAGAGCTTAGAGACCAAATTCAAAAGATGCATATTGGGAGTACGATTCTTTTTCCACGAAATATAGAGAACCCGAAGCAGGTTTTAATCCTAACGAAATCTATCCAGGCTTTAAATAAATCTCAGCTTCCAATTTTAATTGCGACCGATGAGGAGGGTGGAAGAGTAATCAGATTTTATAACGATGATGTCACCATGCCTGGTCAGATGGCAATTGGTGCAACAGGTTCAGCAAAATTTGCCTACGAAGCGGGTCGATCAATAGCGGCAAGACTCTCTACCCTTGGTATAGATGTAAATTTTGCTCCAGTTTTGGATTTGAATATTGAAAGTGAAAACCGGGTTGTTGGTAGCAGATCATTTGGGGCAGATCCAGAAATTGTCTCATCGCTTGGGTCTTCTTACATCAGAGGTGTGCAATCGGTTGGTATCAGTGCTGCAGCCAAACATTTTCCGGGGCATGGGAGAACGAAGCTCGACAGCCATAATACCTTGCCCAAAATCTATTCTTCACTGGAAAAGGATCTGATTCCATTTAATGAAGCAATCTCCCAAAACGTGGATATGATCATGACAGCGCATGTTGCCTATCCCAAAATTGATAAAAATGGCATGCCGGCAACGATCTCTCCGGAAATTATTTCCAATATCCTAAGGAAAAAAATGAAATACGACGGAGTGGTTATTACCGACGATCTCGAAATGGGGGCAATTGAGCAGACTTATGGAATTGGAGAGACAGCTGTAAGGGCGATTGTCGCAGGGAGCGATATTGTTATCATTGGTTGGAGAAAAGAGAAGCAAAGAGAGGTCTACGATGCCCTTTTAGGGGCGACAAAGAGTGGAAGAATTTCCAGGCAGAGACTGGATGAAGCGGTTGCGCGAATAGCCAGATTAAAAGCCAAGAGAAAAGCAAATATTCAAAACGAAGAGCTTAAGACTGAAATTAATATAATTATTAATGATGGTACCCAAAAGAAACTAGCTGAATCTATAACGGATGAATCCGCTACGCTATTGAAAAATGACAATGATATAATTCCACTTATAGGCAGGGAAAATAACATATTAGTAGTTTCTCCTTTATATGAACTCTATAGGGAGATCCGTAAAAGATATAAAAATGTGTATTTTGTCGAGGTACCACTGAGACCCACCAACGAAGAAAAGAAAAGGCTTCTTAAATATATTAATGAGGCGTCAAGGAAGGTAGATAAAATTGTTGTTGGAATATTCAATAAACATCATGCTGAAATCGTTACGAGATTAAACAAAGATATAAAAATACCAATCATTGTTGTTTCATTTGACTCACCCCACTACATCTCTAAATTCCCAGATGTAGATGCCTTTCTTTGTGTTTATCACTACAGAACGGGTGCTGCGCAGACGGCCGCGCGTCTTTTATTGGGAGAAATAACTACTAAAGGGACTCTGCCAATCTCCCTCTCTGCAGTCTCTCCAAAAGAGGTGGAGTAAATTGCACCACAAATACCCCAAAAAATATAAACAGAGTTCCTATTATAGTTTCAGTTGATGGCGGTCTTTTAAAATAAATAACATCAGCGAAAATTGAAACGAGTGCCATGGGGTAACAAATGGTTGATGATCGGATTGAACCCAGCTTTTCAACAATATGAAACGATGCAATCCATGCAAGGCCTGAGCTAAAGATTCCAAGGTAAAGCATGGCGGTCAATATATCTGTATTTACAAATAAAACATTTATTGATGGAATATCTTCACTAATGAATGAGAGAATCCAAAGCATAGAGCTTGCTATGAATCCCTGAACAGTAATATTGGTCCATCTGTCGATAGAGCCCATCCATTTTCGCAAAAGGATATTTCCAATTGCGTAACAAATCGCGGTTCCAATGATTGCGAATGCGCCACCTGTTATCTCTATGTCCCCTATATTTAAATATGGAGAGAATATAATTAATATTCCCAAAAAACCAAAAGCCACACCGACGCTTTTTAAAAGAATTCCTTCCTGTTCATGCCTCAGGACTAAAGACAATAAGACAACAAATATTGGAACCGCCGAAACAAGGATTCCCGCCAAGGCAGGCTCCACATGCTGCTCTCCCCAAAAAAGAAAGCTAAAAGGTAGTGCTTGAAGCATGATTGCCAAAAGCGCAATTTTTTTAAAATCCGAAACTGTCATTTTTAATGACCGCCCCCTGAGAACCAGGCAGAGACAAAAGAAGAGAGAGGCAACGGTCAGCCTTAAGGCGCCGCTCATGAATGGTGGTATTTGATGCACCATTACACCAATGGCCAGGTAAGACAGACCCCAGCAGAATGAGGCAAATAGATATAAAAAAGCGGTTGTCATAATTTGTTAATGGGGAAAAGAAGCGGGGAATCTAGCGAAAATAAGCGGCTGCGTCAAAGAAAATTTCTCCCCCTTCCCCTAAGCGTGATTATCGCGGTAAAAGGGGTGTTTAATATGGGCAGCAAGGACAACAATTTTCTTATACTCCGTGGGGCCAGAGAGAACAATCTTAAGAATCTGAATTTGGATCTGCCGCATGGGAAGCTAATAGCAGTAACCGGTCTT
>MGRR01000068.1:14930-19323 GCA_001798265.1 Deltaproteobacteria bacterium RIFCSPHIGHO2_12_FULL_43_9 | reverse complement strand
CTCACGCTAGAAAAGAAGAGATTCTTCGCCTTCGGCTCAGAATGACGCGTAATACTCCGACAGGCTGGCTCGCAATGACGGATGAGCTCGCAATGACATAATCGTCATTGCGAGGAGCCGAAGGCGACGAAGCAATCTCAACACGAGATTGCTTCGCTTCGCTCGCAATGACGGCAGTTCACTCGCAATGACGTTAGAATAAAAGATACATTGTACAATGTAGATTCTACTCTGAGGCTGATTTTCTCTAAAAAAGTAAAATAGTATTTACAATTTACTGTAGTAAACTATTCAGTATTCTAAAGCTGATAGACATATCCTAAATTGCCTATAATTTTAAATAGATAGAAAGTTTTACCCCTAAAATTACGGTTGAAGATATTAAAAATTTCATTGAGCCGTCGACAGATTATGAGAGAGGGGTTCTTGGCACGTCTGTTGCTTTGTATCCGTAGGGCTTGGAGTAATGATGATGTTTGGTATCTATGCAGATTCTGAAAATTGTCCGACAACCAAGGTTGTAATTCATAGGTCTGGCGATCTCCTTCAGGCAAGTATCAATATCGAGATTTCGAAAGAATACCCCCGGGGCAAGTTGATTACGTTTTCTGAGGTTTCATACAACATAAAGAGTGGCGTAATAGAGATGTTTAAGGATGGGGCGACACTGCATACCAGTTACTATTTTACCGGGGTCATTAAGGATAATTCTCTCCATGGGCAGCTTGCGAACACATTGGGGCGGATTTTGGAATTGGATCTTAAACGACTTTCTTCAGAGATTCTTTCCGTTATTTAGTGAAGGTTAATCGTGATACACAACGGTGTCTTGAGCGTCATCCTGAGCCGAAGGCGAAGGATCTGTTCACAATTTAGCAGGAGATCCTTCGCCTTCGGCTCAGGATGACGATAGTCAGGTTCCACTAAATTCGGGAAAGACCCTTCTTCAGACCGCTAAAAAATGTCAAAAAGTGCCCAATTTTGTTATTTTATACATATGTGTGGCAATTTATCTTTAAAAAGCACAGACAATTCAGTATGTTACACAATATGACACTTGGCATTATGATTGCTTTGTTATATAAGTTGGTTTTATGCGAGGTGATACAAGGATGAGACACGATTATATTATTCTACTACTCTTTATATCCATTCCTTTTGCAGGATGTCAGGGTGGTGATTCACACAAAAATTTGATTCAGGCAGAGGTCAAAAATATAAAATCTGCCGAGATTAAGTCATCCCAGGAGTCTCTCCAGGCATCCTCGAAAAATCTTAAAGAGAGCATGATGAAACTTATTTCGGAATCGAGGGTTGAGGAGGGGATGAAGGCGATTTTGAGCAGATACGATGGGAAGATGACATATAATGCTGACATGAATAATCCCAACTCAATAAGATATCTTGATGATCCCGCTACATTTGTTTTGGCTGAGCTTGTAGTGGAGGGACAACTATATAGAAGGGATTTTTTAAGTGCCGAACTGGATCTGACACCACTTCAAAAAGATCTTAGTGGTCTGCTTCAGGTTATCCCAACCCATTATAGGGAATTGAATCGTAACAATATTCTTCCAGCTGCTGATGTTTCCAAAAGGTTATATCATCTTGTAATGCTTCAAAAAGAGCTTGATGGAACCTCTTCGGAGGCCCCGTTGGAACAGCTGGTCAGAATGCACAATGGGGAAGCCAATCACCCTGCCACGGAAGCTGCTTTAATGATTTTATTCGAGGGACATATATCTTCCGAAGAGTTTGTGAGTGCTCTTAAACACTTCTCCACCATTCCGGATGAAAATCTGCAAATCTCCACAGCCTTGTTCAGGGAAGATCTCTACAGAAGGGCCGCAACCGACCCAAGACTCTCATTCCTAAGGATTTCTGAAACGAAAAAATAGTTACAAAATAGTTTGTTAAACTCATCACGATTGTTACAAAGAATTGTTTAGCTAAAAAAGTTAATGAATAATTAGGTTTAGTCCCTTTATATTCTTTCATACTCTCTATTGAAATTACGAGATTGCTATTCAAATCATTTATACTCTTAGCAGGTAGGAAGTGACTTCTAAGAGTATTCTTAAGGTTTTTTTCCAAATTAAAACAATCCACATCCTGGATCTTCAAAAAAAACTCAAGAAAGGAGTTAAGTCATGAAAGGCTTAAAGATATTCTCAATCGTGGCTCTATTGGCTGGGTTTCTGGTCGGCGCACAGCAATGTTCAACACCAGTAGTTGAAAATGTTCGCCTGGAACTCACTACCTCAAAGGTAGCTCTTAGGGCAGATTTTGATGATTCTGTCATGATTGATATTGGTGGCAGATTCCTGATACCCGATCTGGAGGGTGGTTACATTGAAATAATCCCAGGTGGTGGTGGCGCTGGTTCAAGAAATGCCGGAATTGCCTTTGGGGTTGACCTATCCCAGTATTCAAGACAATTCCCTATTGCCCCGGTTGATTCACTTCCAAACGGGATACCATTCCCTGGAACTGTTGAGGGTCCACTATTAGCCTGGACCATAGATGCTGAGGCAAACAGAACCTTGGTAGCCTATATCGGGCTTCAGACAGGCGAGATTGGATTCACCGCGCAACTGGAAGCATTTGATGAGATCCTGCTTCCAGGTTCATTAATCACAATTGTCTACAGAGATGAGGAGACAAATGAGATTGTCGCGGATGTAACCTTATATGGACCACAGCAGGATATACGCGGAGATGTTACCCGTTCAGGTGGTGTCTTTGTACACGCATTTGTTCCGGCAGAGTTCCTGCCTGGTGGAGCGTATTTTGGACATGAATACGTAATTGACACCGCAGGTACATACATAGAGGTAATTCAGTAGACGTCATTGCGAGCGCTTCTTGTCATTCCAGTGAAAACGGGAATCCAGATCCCCGTTTTCACTGGAATGACGATTCCGTCATTGCGAGCGCTTCCGTTCATTGCGAGCGAAGCGAAGCAATCCTTTATTTCTTCTCCCCCGCAATTTCCCGAGGAACATCGTTTGGATTAAGGCTTAGGTTTAAAACCCTCCACTTATTATTATCTTTTACAATGACAACAGTGATGGGAGAATCCCCCCCATCTTTACCGGTTAGCGTGCCACTTACCGTTGCCACATCCTTTTTAACGGCCTTATACGGGAATTTAACGGAAACGTGATTTATGATTATTGGATACTGTAACAAAAACCTTTCCAGATCATCTAATGTGACCGTTGTTTGAAATTGCCTGGAGGTCATTTCGTAGGCCGATTTCAGGTTATTTTGTGAGAGATTGTTAAGGAATCCACGGGCTATGGCAGTCGGGCTATTGGCCGCCTGCGTGAAGTAGTAGAGACCAAATCCCGCGCCAATTAGGACTACCAGGGCTACTAAAATGATCAAGGGCCATTTTTTCTTGTTAGCTGTTGGAGGGGTGTTTTGATCAACCATAATAACCTCGCGTTTAAAAAATTAGACTTTAAGATTCTTAATTACACATATTAGCACGAATCAGGATAGGATTATCACATGTTAGCAAGAAATATATTACTCCATATTTTCATCCCATTTTTATTACTGTTTCTGTGTCCCCTCGGGGCCTATAGTGCGTTAACCGAAGAGGGTATTTATCGTATTGAGTACGATAAGGTGATGGTAAGGTATTTTGTCGCAAATAATGAGGTTGCGCCTGAGGTGTTCCTTCAAAGCCTTCAAAATATTCAATGTAATGAATCTGGAGAGAGCAAAAGGGTTCCTGTTATGGTCGTGATGCCGCTTTATGATTACAGGGGAAAGCAGATAAATGGCACAACTATGAAGGTTGTATGGATAGTGGAGATGCCAGGGTCTATAAATCTACAACAAGCCCCTGGTTTTATGAATAGGTCTGGAAAATATCTTGGTAATTCAATAAGCTGTCCCCAGCGGTAACTTGCCCAAAACAATAAAAATACTTATAATACTTTTGTAATTTAGTGGCCTTAAGCATTTAGTAATAAACACAACCTTGGAGAATATATCATGCTTGATGCTATGTTGATTGCCAAAGGTTTTGGCCCTGCTCTTATACTGTGTGGTTTGTGGGGTCTGTTTTGTGCGAAGAATATGCAGGCCTATGGAGAATCGCTAAAATCCTCCACTGCATTCTTCTACTATAGGGCATACCTTAACGCCCTTTTCGGTGTCTTTATATTGAATATAGCAACGGACTGGAAAATGGGGCTTGGGGTTGTAGTTCCGCTCTTTGGCTTCTTCCAGGTATTAAGGGGGGTGGGTGGTTTCTTCTGGCCTGAATTTGCCCTGAAATTTGCCAAAGGGAAATTCAGCCCACTCTTCTTTTATGACGCAGTATTTGGAATCCTCTTAACCTGGTACGGCTATTTCTGATTTACCGTCATCCTGAGCC
>MGRR01000068.1:13647-14904 GCA_001798265.1 Deltaproteobacteria bacterium RIFCSPHIGHO2_12_FULL_43_9 | reverse complement strand
CGAAGGATCTCAGCGGATCCAGCAAAGACATTGCCCCCACCCACGGCGCTAAAGGAAAAGACAAGGAATATTTACCCTCCTTGGCGCCGCGCTCGGGGGATCATGGTATGTAAATTCTCTATATTGAAATTTGTCGCTTGATTCGTAAAGCTCGATCTGATGAAATACACCCCTGAACCATTCAAAATCAAAACCATTGAACCTATTAAGTTAACAACAAAAGAGTCCCGCTGCCAGAGGATTAAAGAGGCCGGATACAACACCTTTTTATTAAAGAGTGAAGATGTATTCATAGATCTCCTTACCGATAGTGGAACAAACGCTATGAGCGATGCACAGTGGGCTGCTCTTCAATTGGGAGATGAGGCATATGCCGGTAGCAGGAGTTTTTATGAGCTTGAAAATACCATTCAGGAAATCTTTGGGTATAAGTACTTTGTCCCTACGCATCAGGGGAGAGCCGCGGAACATCTGATGTCAAAGATCCTGATTAAGCCCGGTGATTACATCCCTGGGAACATGTATTTTACAACAACCCGTCTTCATCAGGAGTTGGCTGGCGGGACATTTGTCGATGTAATTGTTGATGAGGCGCACGATTCAACAAGCACACATCCCTTTAAGGGAAACGTTGATTTAAATAAAATGCAGAAGCTTGTTGATAAGGTAGGAGCAAAAAAGATTCCATATGTCAGCTATGAAACATGCGTGAATATGGCCGGTGGCCAGCCAATTTCTCTATCCAATCTTAAGGCGTTAAGGGAATTCTGTGACAGATACGGTATAAAAATCATGCTCGACAATACCAGAACCGTTGAGAACGCCTATTTTATTAAAAAGCGGGAGCTTGGATACGAAAATAAGACGATAAAAGAGATTGTTAAAGAGATCTGTTCATTAACGGATGGATGCACCTGTTCCGCCAAAAAGGATTGTCTTGTTAACATTGGTGGTTTTTTAGCGATGAATGACGAGGGCTTTTATAGAGAGGCCCAGGCCCAGGTAGTGATATACGAAGGGTTGCATACGTATGGCGGCATGAGTGGCAGGGATATGGCCGCGCTATCTCAGGGAATCAGAGAAGCTGTTGAGTCAGATGATTACATAAGATATCGGGTGGAACAGGTAAATTACCTTGGAAATCTACTTGCCGAGTTTGATATCCCGCATGTTGTTCCACATGGTGGTCATGCAATATTTATCGATGCAAAGGCCTTTTTGCCACATTTAGAACAAGAACAGTTTCCCGCTCAAAGT
>MGRR01000068.1:8936-13635 GCA_001798265.1 Deltaproteobacteria bacterium RIFCSPHIGHO2_12_FULL_43_9 | reverse complement strand
GTATTGTTTCCGCTGGAAGGGATCCTAAAACAAGGGAAAACCACACCCCAAAGCTTGAGCTCGTGCGACTTACGATTCCAAGAAGGGTCTACACCCAAAGTCATCTCGATTATACTGCTGAATCAATAGCGAATTTATACAAAAGACGTCATGAAATAGGTGGCCTGAAGTTTACCTATGAGCCGGAGAAGCTACGGTTTTTTCTCGCAAGATTCGATAAAATCTAATAGGGCATCTTACGTCATTGCGAGTCGCCGAAGGCGACGAAATCTTTTCCGTAGAGATCCCTCGGCTTCGCCTCGGGATGACGTTTTACGTCATTGCGAGTCGCCGAAGGCGACGAAGCAATCTCTAAATTCATCAGGTTTTGATTTTTGATTTGAATTTTTCGAGTTTCGTCCGGATGATATTGAGATACTCCTTTAGCTCCCTAAGGGGCTTTTCTGTTTTTTCAATTTCTCCCCTTTTTGCCTCGTCACAAAGTGCTTTGGCCAGATTGACGCCATCTTCCGCCTTAATGAACGCAAGGCTTCCTTTAAGTGTATGCGCCCAGTAGTGAAGGGATTTTGCATCATTTGATTTTAGGGCCTTCTCAATCTCTACTAAATAATGATTCCACGATTTTTCGACATTACTTAATGAAGTTTTAAGTAGTTCGGGGTCATCTCCTACCCCCTTTTTATAAAACGAAATATCAAAAGATGGAGTCGCTTTTCCAGCCCTTATTCTCATATTACTATAGTTATCGGTTGTTTTTTGAATATTTTTTAAAGGAAATCGGGGCGACTGGATTCGAACCAGCGACATCTTGCTCCCAAAGCAAGCGCGCTACCGGGCTGCGCTACGCCCCGACAAAAGTGCATTTTGAAAAAGAAGCTATACTAAAACAATCAAGCTAAAAAACTATAGCCAATGTATTCTCATTTGTGAAGGAAAAAGCGAGTGTTATCTTGCATTTAGACATTTCTATGCTATTTACCACGCTAGTTTTGTGGTTTTTGGAGGTATTCTCAGATGATCAACACAAGTCAATGCATCGGTGGAGAATCGGTTAGATCCAGGAGGATTGGCAGACCATAGAAGATCTTTTTAGAAGACTTTATTTTTTGTTCTAAATGTGGCCCTGAAGTCTTTTCGGGGCCATTTTTCTTTTTGAAATCAGTAGAATATGTTAGTAGTCTAATTTTATTACAAAAAACGGGAACCTAAATGGCATTGACTATAGAAGAGTGGTTAAAAGGGCTTCCAAAGGCAGAGCTTCATGTTCACCTTGAGGGGGCCGTCTCCCCGGAGGCGCTGATAGGTTTTGCCCATAAGTATCATTTGGATATGCCGACCCAAAAAGAGGTTTTATTAAGCCAGTTTGAATTTGTTGATTTTTCCCATTTTTTGAGAATCTATCTTCTGATTTCAACCTGTTTGCGTGAAAAAGGGGATTTAAAATATGTTGCCAGGGAGCATTTAAAGCAAGCTGCCGAGCAGGGTGTGTTATACAGCGAGGTTGAGTGGACACCCAATACATTACTAAAGAATGGAATTAGTTATAGGGATCAGGTGGAGGGGCTGGTTGCCGGCATACATGAGGGTGAGGATGCGTATGGGGTGACGATGAGGTTAATTCCCGATGTCATTCCGGGGGAGGGTGTTGAGGCGGCATCAGCACTGCTTGATGAGATGGAAGTCTGCAGAAGGGATGAGATAGTTGGGTTCGGGATTGGCGGACCTGAAACGGATTATCTGGTTGAGGATTTCAGGGGGGTTTATGCAAGGGCGAGGGACCTGGGATTAAGAACAACCGCGCATGCCGGCGAAACCGGGGGTCCTGAGGCTATGTGGGAGGCAATTGTAAATTTAAAGGTTGACAGGATTGGGCATGGGACAGGGGCGGTTAAAGATGAGAGGTTGATGAACATGCTTAAAGAATCAAAGATTCCTTTGGATATCTCCCCGACAAGTAATCTTAGGCTAAATTATACAAAATCTTATAGCAGCCATCCTATCAGGGGTTTTTATGATTTTGGGATACCAGTTACTTTGAACTCGGATGATCCGGCGCTATTCAACCAAAACCTTCTTGATGAATATATAACCATGTATAGGGAGCATATATTCACGACAAATGAACTTAAAAAACTCGCATCCGCGAGTTTCGAACATTCATTTTTACCGGCTGATTTGAGGGACGATTATCTTTCCCGTATAGCTAGTTATCCTGACTTTATTGGGGAGCCGCGAACTGCTAGGCTTCAACCAGCTGAAAATTTGACTCTTTGAAATCCTAATTGCGCCCGTAGCTCAGGCGGATAGAGCAACAGATTTCTAATCTGTGGGTCAGAGGTTCGAGTCCTCTCGGGCGCGCCATTGTGGTTTGCCAATATTCCTGATTTTTTCCTATAATTGCAAAGTAATCTCGGTTTATAATGGCGCTAGGTTCTACTTCTCATTATTAAAACGGGAAAGTAAAAATGAAAAATATCCTTTTGTTCGCGAGTAGATTATTTATTGGATCAATCTTTGTTTATTCCGGGGTTATTAAGATTATCGATTCACAGGGTGAACTCGGTTACATGAGGATGTTTGATATCCCGGGAACCGGGGTTTTGTTGGTTGTCGCGGTAGCGGTTGAATTAATCGCGGGTGTGTTTTTTATTTTTGGGCTCAGGGCACGCTACGCGGGTGTTGTGCTTATACTTTTTCTTGCTTTAACAACCTATATCTTCCATACAAATTTCGCGGATCCATCACAGCAGGTTCATTTCCTTAAGAATCTGGCAATAATGGGTGGATTGTTGCACGTTACGATTAATGATGCTTGAGAGATTGCGGAGCCTGTCCTGAACGCAGAGAAGGATCTCCTTCGCCCCTCCTCGCAATGACGAAGTTGCTCGCAATGACGGCTTACGTCATCCCCGCGAAAGCGGGGATCCAGCGTTCTTTTTTGGATTCCCGCGTTCGCGGGAATGACAAGAGTTGCTCGCAGTGATGGACTTGCGGCAAGTCTAAGCTTCAGGTAGAATCCTTACCTTTTTGAGAGTAAATATATCTATGCGAATAATTAGGGCAATTTTTAGGTTTTCTTCCTCGCTTAAGCTTGCTGTTATTCTTCTTCTCTCATTAGCAGCAACCTTGGCTATTGCGACGTTTCTTGAGTCTGCCTATTCGGCTAAGGTTGCTCAAAGCCTGGTTTATCGGTCTCCCTGGTTTACAGTTCTTCTTCTGGTTTTGGGTCTTAACGTGGCAGCGGCTGCCATTAGCCGCTATCCATGGAAAAAACGTCATATCCCATTTCTCATTACCCATGCCGGTATACTTACACTTTTAACAGGTTCGCTGCAGACGCAGAATTCAGGATTTGATGGATTATTAAGCCTTGAGGAGGGTCAAGATAGTAATCAGGTGGTACTTGATGAAAAGGAGCTTCGGATTCTTGTTCGTGATTACGGGTATAACAATGTTTTAAGGGTACCGTTTCATATAAAGCCTAAAGAGGGTATGGAATTTAATGTATTTGAGATCGGCGAGAATTTCAGGGGAGAGATAGATTCATTTTTGCCGTGGGCATTTCATGAGGCGAGGCTGGAGAGGGATGAGGTGGGTGGCAGGCCGGTTGTGTTGGTAAATATAAAGAATCAGATGGTGGATGTTTCGGAGTGGTTGTCGCTTGAGGATAAGGAGAGGGATGAGATTAATCTTGGGCCGGTTACTATTTCCCTGGTGCGGTTAAACAATGATTCAGATTTAAAAAAATTCCTTAATAAAGGGAGTACGAAACTCACCCCTAGTAATATAGTCTTGAGCAGAAAGGATAATTCTCAAAGCAAGATAAAGATTCCCAGGGCTTTTCCTAAGAGGGTTAGGCTGGAAGATGGAATTACGATAACATTTCTGCGTTATATGCCCCATGCAGTAGTAGAGGATGGGAAATTAGTAAATCAATCAAATAACCCGGTGAATCCGGCGGTTGAGCTGACAATCGAGATGCCGGGTGGTGAGAAGGAATTTCACACGGTATTTTCCAGGTTCCCATTCTTTCCAACACTTCACGGACATAAGGAGAGTCCAAGCGGAATTAAGATTGTGTTTGAAGATGGTGGTATGGATCTAGAGAATAAAAACATGTTGGTACTTGGTGTTAGGGATGACGGTTCACTTCTCTATAAAATTATCAATCGTGGAACGATGACAAAAAGCGGGGAGGTTGAAGTAGCAAGGTTCTATCAGACCGGCTGGATGGGAATGGAGTTTAGCATCAAGAGTTATGAAGCAAAGGGTAGGATGGATTTCAAATTTTTCCCAATTAAACCTGAACCATCAAAAGAAATACCATCGGCGGTCAGGGTTAAATTTAGCAAAGATGGATCAGACAAATATGTCTGGATAGGAGAGGATACGCAGGTTATGACCACTGTGGGTGGGACACCTGTAGAAATAGTCTACACAAGGAAGAGCACGCAGATTCCATTCTCTGTGCATTTGGATGACTTTGTAGTAAATTTTGATCCAGGTACGGAGAATCCCGCCAGTTTTGAGAGCTTTGTAAAGGTAGTTGACGGAGAGAAATCACTTTCACAAAAAATATGGATGAACAATCCATTGGTTTATGGTGGATACACCTTTTACCAGGCGAGTTACGCCATGGTTGATGGTCAGCCCAAAATATCTGTATTGCAGGTTGCCCGGGATCCGGGAAGAACCCTAA
>MGRR01000068.1:7825-8930 GCA_001798265.1 Deltaproteobacteria bacterium RIFCSPHIGHO2_12_FULL_43_9 | reverse complement strand
TCGTTGGGAATCATTCTGATGTTCTGGATGAGGCCATGGTTAAAAAACAAAGAAAAGGCTTTGGAGCCCCCAAAAAAGAGCAGAATCAGGAAGAATATTCAAAAAGATGATTATTCAGAGAGAGAGAGAAGGAGAGATAATGAAGCGGTACTTTAACGGAGTTGTTTTTGCGAGTTTATTTTTAATTTTCTTACCACACGCCCTTTATGCGCAGGATAGTGCCGGGTTTCCAGGCAGGCCGTGGGGGGATAAAGAGGTTATAAAAGGGCTGCAAACCCTTGCGATACAGAATAGAGGCCGCGTTAAGCCATTCGATACATTTGCCAGAGAGGCTGTGGAGTTTGTTACCGGTAAGCGATACTTTTCTGGATGGAACCCAGTAGAATTAACACTAAGCTGGTTTTCTGATGCAGATCGCTGGAAAGATGCAGAGATAATAGTTGTCAGAGACATAGATGCAAGGCGTGTTCTTAACCTCGACTCCGCGAAAACATACTTTGCACCCAACGCGTTATTAAAGAATAAGGCATTATTGGACAGGATAGAGAGTAATTTCAGGAAAAAGCAGAGGAATGAGGCGTTTACAAAATTAGATGAAAAGATTGAACAGATTGAGATCCGGATCTCCGCATTTCAAAGTATTTCAACAGGTGCCAATTGGTTTATAATCCCAAATTCCGACCATAAGGAGGGTTCCTGGCGCTCCATTAATGATACTGCATTACCGGAAGAGATTAGGAGTGCGTTTCAGGGGGTTGTGCTTGCGTACGATTCAAGAAATTCCTCGGGGTTTCTCGATAGAATCAGCGAATTGAAAAATTCCATTAGGGATAGTTTGCGGGACAAAAGTTTCTATCCAACGACAGCAAAAATGAATCTTGAGGTGCATTATAATACCTTTAGCCCATTTAAGGTCGCGTGGATTTTATATCTTTCGGCCTTTGTTTTTCTACTCTTATCACTGGGGTTTTCCTGGAGGGGGTTTTCTCTACTGGGAATTTCGCTTGCGCTACTCGGCTTTGCCTCGCACGCGTATGGATTTATTTTAAGATGCCTTATTGCAGGAAGACCCCCGGTTACAAATATGTTCGAAACTGTAATATGG
>MGRR01000068.1:5375-7816 GCA_001798265.1 Deltaproteobacteria bacterium RIFCSPHIGHO2_12_FULL_43_9 | reverse complement strand
GGGGCCTTCCTTTTTGCGTTAATTCTCTATGCAATTTATAAGAACCGCATTTTAATCACTGTTGCATCTGGTGTCGTGGTTATCGGATTAATACTGGCTGACAACATACCGGCCGTTATGGATCCGACGATAAATCCACTTGCCCCGGTGCTTAGAAGCAACTTCTGGCTGACAATTCATGTCTTGACGATCAATCTGGGGTACGCGGGAATGGCCCTGGCCGCAGGGCTGGGCAATGTTGTGATGGGAAGGGTGCTGTTCGGAGCCCCGTCAAAAGAGGTCATATCATCCCTCACCAAACTTACCTACAGAGCAATGCAGATTGGTCTTGTCTTGCTGACAGCTGGGACGATTCTTGGCGGTGTTTGGGCGGATAAGTCTTGGGGAAGGTTCTGGGGATGGGATCCAAAGGAGGTCTGGGCGCTGATCGCGATCCTCACGTATCTGGCGATACTACATGGCCGCCACGCAGGTTGGTTAAAAGAGTTTGGGGTCGCAGCAGGCGGGGCACTAGGTTTCCTGACGATAATGATGGCATGGTACGGTGTTAACTTTATTCTCGGGGTTGGGCTCCATTCCTATGGATTCGGCGCAGGTGGCACTGGCTATGTGTTTGTTTACGCCTTTTTACAGATTGCATTTGTGTTGGCATCAGCATTCAGATGGAGATTAAACAAAGAATTTAATTAATTATTTGTTATCCCTGCTGTCATCCCTGCGGAAGCAGGGATCCCGAGATTCCTGCTTCCGCAGGAATGACAGGGAAAATTATTCTTCCTGTTCATTTGCAGATTCGTCGGAGATTTTATCGAACCACTCTTTTAATACCTCGCAGATCTTTTCCCCCTGCTTCTTATTTGAGATGGTAAACTTGCTCTGTTGCCTGAATGTTCCACCACGCTTTTGATATCTTCTTATAGAAATTTTGGGGGTCTTATAGGTGTTAGTTGTTTTATCCAATTCCTGATAAAGAAACATTATCGTTGTCCAGCCACCACGGCTCAAAATGCTTTTATCAAGCTGCTTGGTAAGAAGCTTTCCATCCTCTTCATACGCGATGTTGATTTCATCAATTGTTTCAAACATTTAAGGCTCCTACAAACATAGTGGGATTTTGTGAATTATCATGTGAACTTTAAGTCGTCAAACAGTACTAAATAGTATGTTTACAAGGGTAGCAAAATTACGGTATGAAAACACGTCATTGCGAGCACTCTGTCATCCCCGTGAAAACGGGGATCCAGATCCCCGTTTTCACGGGGATGACAATTTCACGGGGATGACGTAATTGTCATTGCGAGCGATTTCGTCATTGCGAGGAGCCGAAGGCGACGAAGCAATCTTTTTTTGTTACAAGGAGAAAAAATGGGTTCATTGGTACAAAAAGAGGCGCCACAATTTAGCGCCAAGAGTGTAGTCGGAAAAGAGTTTAAGGATATTAAACTCTCTGATTATCGAGGTAAATGGGTACTATTATTTTTCTATCCTTTGGATTTTACGTTTGTCTGTCCGACGGAGATTACCGCCTTTAGTGATGCGTACCCAAAATTTAAGGGGTTAAATTGTGAAATTCTCGGTTGTTCAGTTGACTCTCACTTTAGTCACTTAGCATGGATAAATACCCCAAGAAATGCCGGGGGGTTAGGAGAACTAAACTATCCACTTCTGTCTGATTTAAATAAACAGATCGCCCGTGACTACGGGGTTCTTATAGAAGGCTCCGGCATAGCGCTGAGGGGTACCTTTATTATAAACCCGGAAGGTGTTATTCAGTGTCAGGTTGTTCACGACCTGGGAATCGGGAGGAATGTTGATGAGACATTAAGGGTTCTGGAAGCCCTTCAAACTGTGGCAAAAACCGGTGAAGTCTGCCCAGCTAATTGGAATAGTGGAGACAAAAGAATTGTTCCACATCCAACAAAAGCAAAAGAGTACTTCTCTTCGGTTAACCCTACGAAGTAGACATCAAAAATTAAGAGAGGATTTAGTGGGTTTTATGTTGTCTGCGAAGCGTACTTTGGCTAATTTAATATTTTTCTTTTTTATATGTTTTACGTTTTCATCATATGCTGAGGAAGATTGCCTAAAGATATTAACCGCGCCAGAAGATATTTTGCTTGCAAACTCAATCCTGGGAATAAATCAAAACTTTCTAAGATCAAAAACAGATCAATCGGACCGTGAAGAAGGTATACTGCGGCTTCTCCGTGAATTGAACCCTAACAATGATCAAGAGAAATCAGCAGAGTTAAACGCGTTTATCACAATCTATAATCAATTAAACGTATCAAGTTTTGTATTAGATATTCTTATGGACAGGATTCATGGGCAGCCAATACCGCCAGAGGTTTATGTTCGTATAGGCGAAATAGAAAAACTATCAATTGCGGAAATAGAGGCCCTGATCCAAAGAGAGGTTGAAGCAATAAAACCATATGTAG
>MGRR01000068.1:3366-5268 GCA_001798265.1 Deltaproteobacteria bacterium RIFCSPHIGHO2_12_FULL_43_9 | reverse complement strand
CTTGCGCTATTCATTTCACCAGCCTTCGCAGTGCAAGTTGGCAACGATGAAAGAATCGAGGCCATCAAGGCAGGCAACTTTGTTTTTCTGCCAGTTGAAAAACGAGGATCACGAGCCGGCAATATCCCGATTCTTGCCGAAGAATCATATAAGCAGCTGGTAGATGGGGAATTAAAAAAGATTGATGTCGAAATTCATAATTATCTGGCTGCTTCAAAAGCGGCGGGTTCTTATTGGAATTTAATGAAGGGTGCGTGGTGGAGAACCTACTACAGCGGCAGTGGTTTGATCCTCGATGCAGAGCTTGATGATGGCGTTGGATCCGACGATGGCGGATATACACCTTACGAACTCGAGAAGATGGCGGCCTTTGATAACCTCGAGCTGCTTAGAGACAATCTTATAAAAACATATGGTGTTCCTGAGGAGCTGAGAAGAGATTTATATAAACTTTCAACAGCATTACTGCGGCGAGATAAGGAACATATCAATGAGGGAATAGCTACAATAAATTCGGTTGAATTTATGGTCTACACACTCCCGCTGGTTGCGCTTCCTTTCGGTGGAGCTGCTGCGATTGGGGACAAATTGATTAGAGGGGGTTACATTGCCGCGTCTGTCGGATCACGTTTAGCCACCGCCTCAAAGTTTATGTTTTATTTCCCGCCGGCACTGGGATTTGGTTTGGCCGCCGGTTCAGCCGGGGTGGATTCATGGAAGCATGGTACAAATTTTTTCTGCAGCCTTAAGGAGGCGCTGGTCAGGACAGGAGCACCATCACTGGCAATGGGTAATATCCTGGGGGCACTCCCCTCTCTCTTTGCTGTGACAGGAGCAGGCATCGGAGTGGCATGGCATGGATTGCCTGTGGTCACAACGGCTGCGGACGGAGCCGTGACGATAACCTCTGCGCCAGGTTTGCAGCTAGCTACAACATCCTATGGGATTATAAACATAGGGGCCGCTGCCTACTTTGTCGGATCCATGGGGGTTGCCGGGGCCTCGAATCTATTTGAATGTGGAAAATTATGGGAAGCCGCAAATCGCCTCTCTCAAAACAAAGGTGATAGTCGATTAATTAATTCCTACGCGGGGGAGGGATGGAAGCGATGTTTGGAGGGAGGGGTAGATCTCTCTTTCGCGTTACTCGGTGGGTCAAAAATGACCCTAGAGGGTCTGAAGGCATATAGGCATAAAAATGAGGTGCCATCTGCATCTGAAGAGCATAAAACTGATACCCCATTGGAAAGACTAACTAAAGAAAATCTGGAGGAATTAACTGGTTCCGCAGAAGCCAACCAAGGTTCCAACGTAGCAAGGGCAAAAACGGAGGTAGAAGAAAGGATAATAGATGAATTGCGGAGGCTGCTGAGAGAAACAGCTCCCAATGATGCAAGCATGAGAGATTACATTTCTCAAGAGATTCAAGAATTAACAGAAGTGGTAAGAGCTGCGAGACAAAGGGAGATAGATGAATGGAGTGAGCTGCTGAGAGAAGAGCAAGCGGATGACGCGAAAGCCATCATCTCTGAAGAGCTTAAAAGATTAAAAGCAGAAGCTGCCATAGGTTCTATTGAGCCAAAGACAACGTCGAGAATTGCGGCACCCGCTAGTGGAGTGGCTGTGGCCGCTGATCTACCTCCGGATATCCCGCCAACACCAAGTCTAGGGAACTGGAAATATCGTCCTCTTTCTCTCTGGGAGAGATTTCAGAAATGGAGATGGTCCAGAAAAAGGGTGGGCAATCTGGCTGAGGCGTATGTGGCTTTACAGACGAGCAATTACAACGCGGGTTCACCCGCCTGGCAGCAAGGTGTCTGGGAGCTGGTAGAGGCATATAGACAGGCAAAGACGCTAGCCATAATCCGCGGAGGAGATAAAAGGGTTGATTATGGGGCAAGG
>MGRR01000068.1:268-3342 GCA_001798265.1 Deltaproteobacteria bacterium RIFCSPHIGHO2_12_FULL_43_9 | reverse complement strand
TCTGAAAAGCCTTTGAAAGAACCAAAAAAGGGCACGGTCTATGTTCCTGAAGAGGCGCGAGCCACATTTGAGGCGGACCTGTCTGACGCAAGAAGAGCGGCCGAGGTAATAGGTAATTATAAACGCCTTGAGGCTGAGGTTTTTGACAGGCTCTACGCGGTCACAAGGCATAGATTATTTGTTGAATTAATCCTGGAAGAGATGGCGCCAAAGACCACACTTGTTGAAAAAATAAAGAGTGAGGGAAGGGGCCCAACACCAGAAGAACAGGCGAGGATAGATAGCCTCTCCGATGAACTGTCACAGGGTGAGATTGCGTACTTCAATGTTATCAGGGGCAGGATCGAAGGATTTTTCCAGGAATTAAAACAGGGGGACCCTGAAACTCCACGCTATGGGAGATATGTAAGAGATTTTGTTTTTAATATTGCTGATAAGGTTAGGTATGACGCGGAGGTAGAATACGGCAAGCCGGATCCAAGATGGATAGGAAGGATGGCAATATTACATTACGACTTTGTAGTACAGGGGCTGGAGTCGTTGGCTCAGAGACTGCCACAATTCAGATGGGTAGATTCGCTATGTAAGGTGTTGAAACAGATCAGGGTTGAGTTGACGCGAGGGGAAGTGGCCAAATTATTAGAATCTATGAACGAGGAATTGACGCTTGAACTGAGTCGCGGAGGAGAACACGATTTAGTCCGGATAAGGATCGCAGACGGGTTAAGTGGAGCAGTAGATGAGCTTAGAGGCCAGATTGAGGCCAAGGAGGCCGAGATTGCTCAACTCAAGGAAGTATCACCTCGGAGGCCCAAAGTGATTAGTGAAAAAGAGGGTGAATTAAGCAAACTTCAAAGGCAGGTCATCGGCGGGTATGAAACAGGGCGGCAAAGTGCGCTTAAGCAGTTGCAAGGGCTTTCTAACATGCAACCGCAGCAGTTGGTGGAAACTATACTTGCAGAATCCAAATTAAGAATCGATTTTTTGAAAAAGATACTCATGACCGTAATCATGCATAAAAGGGGGCTTACTGGTTTTGATCCCACAAGTGCGGCGAATGCGGGGACCAGGCAGGCTAAAAGAGAACAAGGCGCTGGAGTCCAGGCTGAATTCGAGAGGGTGATGGAGTTTTTGCGCGAAAACCCTGATCTCACCTTAAATGGTGTCCCCATGAAAGAATTATTGGATTCAATCGAAGGTTGGAATGCGTCCCTGGAGCATATAGTAACCTATCAGACCGCCGGGGGCTGGAAGGGAAGGGTTGAGAGAGGGTTTTACATAAAACTGATACATAGTGTTGTGGGTATCTGTCTTGCGATTCGCGGGTACTCTGCCTTGTCTTCCGATGGAGATTCGGGGGCGCTTCAAATGATTGAAGAAATTATTAGTGAAATTCTGGTCAAGAACAAGCGGAAGTGGCTGGATATTAAGCAAAATATTTCCGAGGAAGAGCTCGGAGATCATCTTGATGATATACAAACCGATTTTAAGAAAGCGATTGATGTGTATGTTTGGGATGGCAGGCTTGATGAACAACAGGTCACAATGGTCCAGACCGAGTTGTCGAGGCGTGTTTATGAGGAATTATTAAGGAAATTATTGATCGGCCAGGCATTGAATGGTGCGATCGAAGCTACGGACGATTCTTCGGGCGGAAAATAGTTAATAAATCTTAATAAAAATTTAGCAATTGTTGGTTGGTTAAAACACCCTGATTCGGCGAGGATATAGTTTGTTGTTCTACGTCGTATAGAACACTGGCTGTAGTAGCGCGTCTCAAAAGTTTTGGATGCTTCCTCCGTCACCCCCAGCCGCAAAGCGGCGTGGGAGTCTCCTCGGGGAGATGCCCGACGGCGCTAACGCGCCTGGGCATGACGAAAATACGCAGAACTTTTGAAACGGTCTAGTAGTTTTTAAAAATGGAGGGGTGTTTCAATGCCTAAGACAATTAGTGCGAATGAATTAAAAAAGAAAATAGATCAGGGGTTTCATATAAAGATCGTTGATGCGTTAACCCCTGACTCTTACAATAAATGTCATATTCCCGGCGCAATTAATATTCCACTGAATCAGGTTGAGGCGAAAGCGCTGCAAAAATTAAGCACAAAGGATGATATTGTTGTTTATTGCGGTAGCCGTGAATGTGATATCAGCACTCAGGCATCTACCAAGTTGGAAAAGCTTGGATTTAAAAATGTCTGGGAATTTGAGGGTGGACTCAAAGAGTGGCAGGGGCTTAAATATCCATGCCATGGCCAGCAAACAGCATCTTCAAATCCAGAAGCCCAAAGAATGCAAGGGGGCAAGCAGCAGTTTGGTCAGCAATCGAAATTTAAGAAGGCTGCTTGATATATCTATGAAAAAGGGGTCAGGCCTCTATTCAGATAGGGGTCTGACCCCTTTTCCTGTCATCCCGGCGAAAGCCGGGATCCCTTTTGTGGCCATTGCCCCATTACGTGGCGTTCCCAGCAGACCGATGTCTCTTGTGGGTCAAAGGATTTAATTTTTTCAACGACCTCTTCAATCAGCCAATCCGGCGTGGATGCCCCGGCGTGAATCCCTATCGACGAGGCGCCAGCGAACCACATAGGGTTCAGATCATCAGGTGATTGAACGTGGTAGCTTCTTGGATTTATATTTTTTGAAATCGAAACAAGTCTCATCGTGTTCGCGCTTGTTTGCGACCCTATAATAATCATTACATCATTTTCTTTTGGCATTGTGCGTATGTCTCGTTGATGCTGGATTGTTGGTTCGCAAATGGTATTTAAAAAATGGATCTCTCGGGCATGCAGAACAAGCTCTGTCATGATTGCCTGAACATTCTCTATATTTTGAGTGGATTGAACAACTACCCCTAGTCTCTTGACCCTCCTTGGAAATGCCTTACCTACTTCTTCTCTGGTGGCAATTATTCTGACATGTTCTTTAACGTGGCTTGCTATTCCTATGACCTCATCATGTCCATGGTCCCCAATAATCACAATTTCACACCCTTGAGCTTCAAGCTTTTCTACATCTTTGTGGATCTCTGTAACCATGGGACATGTTGCGTCAATAACCTCGAGGCCACC
>MGRR01000068.1:0-221 GCA_001798265.1 Deltaproteobacteria bacterium RIFCSPHIGHO2_12_FULL_43_9 | reverse complement strand
TAAGGAGCCTTCCCTCGGTGATCTCTTCCAGGGAGCCTGTCACCTTAATGCCAGATTTTGAAATCCTGTCTACTACCTGCTCGTTGTGGACTATATCACCCAGCATATGAACGCTGGGCCCAGGTTTAGAAACAGTATCCAGAGCAATTTCAACAGCCTCCCTTACCCCGAAGCAAAAGCCCGCAGATTTTGCGACATTAATCCTCACCTAACCCCCTAAT
>MGRR01000067.1:7547-8896 GCA_001798265.1 Deltaproteobacteria bacterium RIFCSPHIGHO2_12_FULL_43_9 | reverse complement strand
GACGTCCGTCCCCGAAAACGTCTGTCCCCGACATTAATATAATCTCACTCCCCGTCTCTCTCACGACATCAAACATCTCAGGATCGCTTCCGGCAGAGATATCATTAATAATTGTTGCCCCTGCTTCACACGCCTCAAACGCTACTGCCGATTTTCTTGTATCTATAGAAATAGGAATCGTTATTTTTGTTTTAAGAAGCCCGATTACGGGAATGACCCTCTCCCTCTCTTCCTCGACAGAAACTGCTTCTCCCCCCGGGCGGGAGGATTCGCCACCAACATCTATTACTGATGCCCCATCCTCCTCCATTTCAATCGCGTGCGACAAAGCGGAATTTAAATCCTGATACATGCCTCCGTCACTGAAAGAATCTGGTGTAACATTTAAAATCCCCATCAATTGAACCACAGGTGACCCCTTAAGCAGGAACCGGTTTTTTCCTCCCAACGATTTTCCTCTCTACGGTCTCGACTGCCCCATCTCCATCATCGGTAATTGTCGACGGTTTAGGTGAAACCGCGTGATTGGAATTTTGCGAGACTATTATCGGTCTTCCTGCAATTAAATCCTCTAATTGTGCGCCACTGATTACCTCATATCTTAAAAGTGCACTTGCAACCCTGTGCAGGCAATCTATCTTGCTTTTGATTATTTCAGTTGCGCGCTTATGGCACTCCTTAACAATTCGATTGATCTCTTCATCAATCTCTCTTGCCGTTGCCTCACTATAAGGCTTTGAGCCGGCAATGTCACGACCCAGAAAGGGATGCTCCTCGTTAGAGCGATATGTAACAGGACCAATCTTTTCACTCATTCCCCAATCACAGACCATTCTTCTGGCTAACTCCGTTGCGCGTTCAATATCGTTGCCGGCACCGGTTGTCAGATGACTAAACACCTCATATTCAGCAACGCGCCCCCCCATTAAAAACGCGATATTATTCTCGACAAACTCCTTAGAGAGGGTAAGCCGGTCATCCATCGGCAGGGTCTGGGTAACACCAAGGGCCCTACCCCTTGGAATAATAGTTACCTTGTGAATCGGGTCTGTTCCCGGGATAAATTTCCCAACAATCGCGTGCCCCGCTTCATGATACGCGGTGCATCTTCTCTGCTCATCTCCAATAATCAGTGATTTTCTCTCCACACCCATCAGAACCTTATCCTTCGCGTCCTCAAAATCTATCGCCTCAACCTTTGTTCTGTTGTACCTGGCGGCAGCAAGTGCCGCCTCATTTACAAGGTTCTCCAGATCAGCGCCTGTAAACCCCGGTGTACCCGCTGCTATCTTGTGAAGATCAACGTCATCTCCAAGCGGTGTCCTTTTGGAATGAACCTTTAAAATTCC
>MGRR01000067.1:3249-7539 GCA_001798265.1 Deltaproteobacteria bacterium RIFCSPHIGHO2_12_FULL_43_9 | reverse complement strand
CATTGATATCTGGCACAGATACATGGACCCTTCTATCGAATCTCCCCGGCCTTAGAAGCGCCGGATCCAAAACATCGGGACGGTTTGTCGCCGCGATTAAAATCACCCCCTCATTCGCCTCAAACCCATCCATCTCAACCAGGAGTTGATTTAATGTCTGCTCCCTCTCATCATGCCCACCACCGATCCCTGTTCCACGCTGCCTTCCAAGCGCGTCTATTTCATCAATAAAAACTATGCATGGAGCATTTTTCTTTGCCTGATCAAAAAGATCCCTGACCCTTGAAGCCCCAACCCCAACAAACATCTCCACAAAATCTGAACCTGATATGTAGTAAAAAGGAACCCCCGCCTCCCCGGCCACAGCCCTTGCAAGAAGTGTTTTTCCTGTACCCGGAGGGCCAACCATTAAAGCCCCCTTCGGGATTCTTCCCCCCAGCCTGGTAAAACGCCGCGGTTCCCTTAAAAACTCCACAATCTCTGTCAATTCCTGTTTCGCCTCATCCGCTCCAGCAACATCAGAGAATGTAACCTTACCGTTCGCCTCAGTAAGCAGCTGAGCCTTTGCCTTGCCGAAGCTCATCGCCTTACCACTTCCCGCCTGGAGATTTCTGAAGAGAAAAAAGAGAAGGAATAGAAGAAAAAGCATCGGGCCCCACGAAAAAAGAAACTGCTGCCAGAACTCCCCGCCCCCTTTTTCGTAGTCTGGAACCAGACCATGCTCCTTACATATTTTAAATGTCTCTGCCCCCGTATCCCCAACAGCATAAAATACCCCACCGTCACGAAAACTTGGGACAAACTTCCCGCGGATTGTCTGGGAGTCTGTCTGAAAGGTCACCTTCTCAACCAACCCGCTCTCAACACTCTTTATAAATTCAGAGTATGGGATCTCGTTCGTTGGGACATTTGGGTGGTAAAAAAGATTGAATAGCAAAAAAACAAGGAGTGCAAGAACCAACCAGAAACCAAACGACCTCTGCGGGGTGGTGGATTTCACGGATCTGTGCCTCCTGGTGTGTCGTCATGCTAGAAAGACCTGATTTAAGGGTACCACACGCTAAAATGGAGTGACAATACTTCTATCATCGCGCGTCCCGTCATCCCCGTGAAATGTCATCCCGGCGAAAGCCGGGATCCAAATCGTCATCCCCAGCGAGTGAAACGAGCGTGGGGATCTCCTCTTAGTCATTCCCAGGCTGCGAAGCAGCCGTGGGAATCTCCCCGGAAATATTGTAAAGATATCAATCATTTTATATAGGTTGTGAAATGCAACCAGCAATTTATATTTTGTGTAACAGACATCGAAACGTTTTGTACACGGGTGTTACATCTAATCTAACTAAGCGTATATACGAGCATAAGAAGAAGCTTATTCCAGGCTTTACACTTAAATATAATGTGGATCAGCTAGTCTATTATGAACTATTTGAGATGATGTCAGATGCTATTTACCGTGAAAAGATGATTAAAAAAAGCCTAGAATAGGCAAAGTAAAACTTATTGAATCAATTAATCCTGCTTGGAACAGAATGATTTATCGACTATATTGTAAAAATTTCGGGGAGATCCCCACGGCCTTCGGCCTGGGGATGACGTTTGTCCCTAGTCTTCCAGGTCAAGTTTGGAATTCAGAGCTAGGAATTAGCGAAGCAAAAACAGGCCCCAAGCTGGTAACCTACTTTTACTGAATAAATCGCCCGCCTTACGAACCGGTATGCTTATCAGAAGATGGGAATTGATGTTTATTAGGCAAGTAGGAATTCCCTACGCGACGGGCGATTGCTTCGCTTCGCTCGCAATGACGTTTTCGTCATCCTGAGGCAAAGCCGAAGGGTCCCGAGATTGCTTCGCTTCGCTCGCAATGACGTTTTCGTCATCCTGAGGCAAAGCCGAAGGATCCCGAGATTGCTTCGCTTCGCTCGCAATGACGAAATCGTCAGCTACTGGATTGAAACCTTTAAGACCTTCTTGGACCAGCGGTCGATTTTATATTTTTCAGATACCCTGTAACCAACAACCCAGGCAATGTCATTCTCTGTCGCCATCAGGGGAACCATCTCACGCTGCGTGGAGGGGATCTTTAGTTCAATAAAATAATCAGCGATTTTTTTACTACCGGTCATCCCATAAGGCTGGAATGAATCCCCCGGCTTAACGCTTCTGAGTGCAAGATTGGGTGGAAGCTTATCAAAATCAAAGAACGCAACAGCTGGCTTAAAAACAAAGCCCCGACCATATCCTTTATTCTGGAGGACTTCGGAAGTAACGGAAATTCCAAGCTCCTTAACAAACGTTGATCCCGGCACCATCATTTTATATTCGAAAGGCCTCCCCCTGGCGGAAAGATATGATGATTCTCCAAGTCCAATAATCAGGGATGAGTAGACCCGGTATACCTTTATATCATCCGGAAGATCCAACTGCTTTTGAGGCGCCTGACTTAGTATCAATTCCTCTATGATATCTATGTGATGATGCGAAATCCTTCTAAGATCATGCTTTACAGCCCTTAGGGCCATCCTTATTAACCGGGCCCTGAGGGATGAATCGAGTTTTAGAAGCTCCCCTATCTCAAACACAACCTCGCCACTCTGAACCTTGGCATGTTTGGCGAAGAGATCAGTGCAGAGCCGGTCAAGAAACCTGTCTTCTTCCCTTAAAATTGTAGCCAAACGAATAAGGGCCGACTTGATCTCCGGGTTATACTCCTTCTCCAAAAGAGGGATAAGTTTATGCCTGATTTTATTCCTTAAATAGGCATCGCTTTTATTAGATTCATCCTCAACATTTTTAAGTTTATGGGTAAGAGCATACTCCGCGATCTCAGACCTGCTTATATCAAGCAGCGGCCTGATAAACCTCCCCCTCGAATGCCCCATGCCTCTTAAGCCTGTCGGCCCCGCGCCACGAATGAGCCTCATCAATACAGTTTCCGATTGATCATCCCAGTTATGGCCCAGGGCAATTCTGTGGGCCTCGATCTTCTCAGCCAGCTGCTCCAGATATTGAAGTCTCTCTTCCCTGGCTATCTCCTGGGGAGAACCCTGAAGCACTGTCTGTAGGTGGGCTATATCGATCTTCTTTCCATAGAATGGAAATCCATACTCCTTAGCCATGTTTTTTGCGAATTCTGCATCCCTGTCCGAATCCTTCCCTCTTAGGCCGTGATTAACGTGCGCAACAATGAGATCACTTGTAAGCTCATCCCGAAGTTTGGATAAAACATCAAGTAAAACTACAGAATCGACCCCGCCGGAAAGGGCAACAATTATCCTGTCCCCCGGCTTGATTAGAGAATATTTTGCTATTTCCTCTTTAACACTCTTTATTAAATCACTCATGAAATAAACCGGTAGCCTATTAACTTATAAATCAGCTTCGCCATGGAAAAATCGGCGAAATGTAACCCCTCAATCGGCGCAAGCTCCACAACATCTAACCCGATTACATCCTTTTGTGCAAAGATCTGTTTCAGGAAGGAGAGTGTTTCATACCAGGGCAAGCCTCCAGGCTCCGGGGTCCCGGTGGCTGGGACAACGGATGGGGAAAACCCGTCAACATCAATAGTTATATAGACCCTTTTTGGTAACGCATTAATAACCCCCTCCAGCGGCCACCCATCCTTATTAACAACCCTGTCATAAAAAACAGCTATCTTCTCCCTTTTGATGTATTCAACCTCTTCCTGACAAAGAGACCTGATGCCGACCGCGGCTATCGGGAGCCCAAACTCCCTCACCCTTCTCATTACAGAAGCGTGGCTATACCTATCTCCCTGGTAACTATCCCTTAGGTCAGCGTGGGCATCGAGCTGCAACACCCCAAAATCTTTACACTCCTTCAACATACCCATTACGCATCCTGCTGTAACGGTATGCTCACCTCCCAGTCCAACTGGAAACTTCCCGTCTGAAATCAGTTTAGAGGTTCTCTTTGCGATCTCTTTTACAGCTTCTTCACCCGTTATATTCTTACAAACCACAGGTGCAGCTGTAGCAATGCCTACCTGGCAAGCCTCAGCATTGATCTCTTCGTCATACCACTCAACCTGACCACTTGCCTGAATTATTGCGTCCGGTCCTTTAGATGCGCCACCACCATAGCTAACGCTCTTCTCAAAAGGAATAGGAAGCACTGCAACCCGCGAAGAGCCGTATGTGCTCAATTCAGGAGGCAGGTCCAAGAAATTATTATTAATATTAATTAACGAAGACACCCGCAGCTATAACCGTACACCACTTCCCATCTTTCGGGCCGACAGCAGTTTGAGTTATCTCCCTGGTTTTT